>DATDBV010000409.1:0-2460 GCA_036524715.1 Nakamurella sp.
AGCACGGCGGCGACGGCGATCGCGAAGAACGGCAGCAGCACGATCACGTACATGCCGGGCAGGTAGCCGCCGGGACGCAGCGCCATCAGGGTGAACACCGCGATGGTGACCGCGATCGACCGGACCGCCGGCAGGAACAGGCAGACCACCCCGGCCGCCAGCCCGGCCAGGATCAGGACCGCGTCGGTCTGCAGCCAGTTCAGCAGGTAGCCGTTCGCCTCGGTGCCGGCCGACAGGATCGATCCCGAGCCCGCGCGGGCGCCGAGTTGGAAGACCATCGCGTCCCACAGCGAGACCCGGTCCGCGCCGGGCAGCAGCTCGCTCTTGGGCGCGGCCAGCAGCAGGTAGGCGGTGCCGGCCAGCGCGGTGAGCATGGAGAAGCCGACCAGCCCGAACACCCGGGTGGGCCGGAAGCCGTAGTGCCACAGCGCGACGATCAGGCCGGGCGCGGCGAGCAGGGACGTCTCCTTGCTCAGCACCGCGATGCCGAAGCACAGCCCGGCGGCGCAGTAGTGCCACAGGTCCTGGCGGCGGGAGGTCATGAAGACGAACGCGGCGATCAGCCAGGGCAGAGCGATGTTGTCCAGGAAGACCTGCCGCATCTCCAGCCCGGTCAGCGGGGACAGTCCCCACAGGCCCATGGCCAGGACGGCGTACCCGTGCCGCAGGCCGAGCCGACGGGCGAGCACGAAGATCAGGACGGCGGTGACCAGACCGAAGCCGAGCATGACCACCCGACCGGACAGCAACGCGGCGTGCTCACCGAACAGCGGGTCGGTGAGCCAGGTGAAGGCCGACAGCTGGATCCAGCCCATCGGCGGGTGGTCGTACCAGTAGGTGTAGGGCGAGAGCTGCCCGAGTTCCTGGATCGCCCAGGCCTGCGAGTAGTAGGTGCCCTCGTCGTCGAAGTAGGCGGGGTACTGCGCCAGGTTCAGCGCGTTCACCACGGCCACGGCCAGCAGCACGGCGACGAACGACCCCCACCGCAGCTTGCCGGTCGGCCCGGCCAGCGCCCAGCGAAGCCGTCCCCGCCAGCCCGCGTAGCGGCCCGCGTCCAGGGCGTGCTTGCCCACGGCCACGGTGCTGCCGGGACGGTCGGCCGGTCGGCGGGTTCGGTCCGGCCCCTGGCCGTCGCCGGCCGACCCCCAGTGTCCGCCGTCCGCCGGCCGCGGGCCGGCCGGATCAGCGGTCCAGGGCCGACCCGGCACGCCGGTCCCGGACGGGCCGCCCGCCAGCAGGCCCGCGCCGCTGCCCGCCGAATCCACCGCCGTGCCGGCACCCACCAGGGCCAGCTGCTTCTCGACCCGCTCGGGGGCGTGCGCCTCGTGCGGTGTCTTGTACCAGCCGAAGTCACGTCGCGCGTATTTGTAGACCGCCCGCACGGCGGCCCAGCCCAGCAGCACCTGGTACAGCGGCGCGGTGAAGATCAACAGCAGGTAGGTCCGCAGCGGGATCTTGACCTGCATGTCCCGGCCGAACTCGTGCAGGATCTGGCACTGGAACGCGATCATGGTCAGCATCGGCACCAGCGGCAGGAACGCGATCATCGTTGCGGTGACCGGCAGGTCGACCAGCGGGGCGGTGATCAACGCGATGGGGAAGGCGATTCCGGCCAGCGCCATGGCGTGCTGCTGGACCAGGGTCAACCAGGCGGCGAACCGGCGATTGCGTGGCAGCCGCTTCCACTCCCCCTTGCTCAGCACCTGCATGAAGCCCAGCGACCAGCGGGTCCGCTGCTTGATCAGCGCCTTCACCGAGCCCGGCGCCTGTTCCTCGGTCACCAGGTCGGGATCGTAGGCGCAGACGATCTTCCGGTGCCGCGAGGACAGGCGCACGCCGATTTCGCAGTCCTCGGCCAGGCAGTCGCCGTCCCAGCCGCCGACGTCCTCGATCACCGCTCGGCGGGTGAACACGGTGTTGCCGCCCAACGGGATGAAGCCCGAATCGGCGTGGCCGTGCAACCGGGACCGGAACCAGGCCCGATACTCCAGGCAGTTGTGCAACGCGAACCAGCTGTCCCGGTAGTTCATCAGATGCACTGCGCCCTGGACGACGTCGGCGCCCTCGGCCTGCATCGTCGCGTCGACCCGGACCAGCAGGTCGGGCTTGGTCAGCGACTCGGCGTCGACGATGCCGACGACATCCTTGGTGCACATGGCCAGCGCCGTGTTCAGTTGGCGGGGCTTGTTCTTCACCGGGTCCGTGTTGATCGACACCTTCACCCGGGGATCCTCGGCGGCCAGCAGGAGCGCGGTGGCCACCGTCGGCTCGTCGTCGTCGCGGACCGAGATGATCACCTCGAGGTCGGGGTGCGACTGGCCCAGCAGGGCCTGGATCGTCGGCCGCATCACCTCTTCCGGCTCGTCCCGGCACGGGACGATGATCGAGAATCCGTGGTGCAAGGTCTGCGGCGGCGGGGCGAACCAGATGCGGCCGTAGGTGTCCGGCCGACGCCACGCG
>DATDBV010000410.1:0-3365 GCA_036524715.1 Nakamurella sp.
CGCGGCGCTCCCGGCCCGCGAGTGCCGGGCGACATTGGACAACGCCTCGCGGAGCACGGCCAGCAGGTGCGACCGGACCTGGTCGGGCACGGCCGTGTTCAACGGCCCGCTGAGGGTGACGGACGGGCGGAACCCCAGCGAGGTGACCATGTCGCCCACGGTGGCCTGGACGTCGTCGTACAGGTCGTCCGGGCGGTCCGGGTTGGCCAGTTCGAAGATCGTCCGGCGGATGTCCTTGATGGTCTGGTCCAGCTGGTCGACGGCCGCGTCGACCCGGTCCGCGACCCGCCCGGGCCCGGCGATCCGGGCCGTGTTCTCCAGGGTCAGCCCGACCGCGAAGAGGCGTTGGATGACCAGGTCGTGCAAGTCGCGGCCGATCCGGTCGCGGTCCTCGAACACGGCCAGCCGGGCCCGGTCGTCCTGGGCCAGCGACACCTCGAGGATGAGCGCCACCTGATCGACGAAGGCCTGCGCGGCCTCCACCGTCGAGTCGTGCACCTTGTCCATCCGGTCGGGCGCCCAACGCAGCCACAGCACCCCGCTGATCAGGCTGGTGCTGCCGAACCGGATCAGCATCTCGCCGCCCCGCCGGGGCGGCACGGGTTCGCCGGTGCGCCAGACCTCGTCGGCCCGGGGATCCGACAGCGGGTCGGCGACCGGCTCGCCGGCGGTGGCGGCCACCCGCAGCCCGCTGCCGCTGTGCGAATCCAGCAGGATGAGTGCGCCGTCCGCCTCACCGGCCGCCAGGGCCAGCTCGGCGGCCACCTCGGTGGGCCGGCGGTGGTCCTGGTTGCCCAGCACGATCCGGCTGACCTCGGTGGCCGCCTCCAGCCAGCGTCGCCGCCGGGAGAGCCGCTCGTAGAGCCGGGCGTTCTCGATGATCACCCCGGCCGCGGCGGCGAACGCGACGACCAGCTCGACGTCGTCGTCGGTGAACGGACCGCCACCGGCCCGCTCGGTCAGGTAGAGGTTGCCGAACACCCGGTTGCCGATGCGGATCGGGGCACCCAGGAAGGTCCTCATTTTCGGGTGGTTCGCGGGGAAGCCGTAGGACAGCGGATGCTGCGACAGGTCGTCGATGCGCACCGGCTCCGGGTTGTCGATGAGCACGCCGAGGATGCCGTGCCCGATCGGCGGGTCGCCGATCAGCGCGCGCTCCCGCGGGCTGACGCCGTGCGTGACGAACTCCCGCAGGGTCTGCCCGTTCGACGACTCGTCGAGCACGCCCAGCGCACCGTAGCGGGCGCGGGCCAACTCGGTGGCGGCGTCGATGATCCGCTGCAGGGTGACGTCCAGGTCCAGGTCGGCGGCGATCGCCCCGACCGTCTCCAGCACGGCGCGCAGCGACGGCGTGACGTCCGTCTGCATCTGGGTGGTTCCGCCCTTCCCGCTTCGGCGCGAACCCGTCCGAGGGTCGCCCGGGTGGGTGTTCCGTCCGGTCACACGCAATCATGGTCGCGTGACTGACACCCAGACTCCCACGACCTGGTCCTACCTGATGGACATGGACGGCGTGCTGGTCCACGAGGAGCACATGATCCCCGGGGCCGACGCCTTCATCTCGGAACTGGCCGCGCGCGACGCCAACTTCATCGTCGTCACCAACAACCCCATCTACACCCGGCGCGACCTGCGGGCGCGGCTGCTGGCCAGCGGACTGAACATTCCCGAGGAGCGGATCTGGACCTCGGCGCTGGCCACCGCCCAGTTCCTGCACAACCAGCGCCCGGGCGGCAGCGCCTTCGTCATCGGCGAGGTCGGACTGACCACCGCCATGCACGAGGCCGGGTACGTGCTCACCGACCGCACCCCCGACTACGTCGTGCTGGGGGAGACCCGCACCTACTCGTTCGAGGCCATCACCACGGCGATCCGGCTGATCCTGGCCGGGTCCAGGTTCGTGTCCACCAACCCCGACCCGACCGGGCCGAGCCGCGCCGGCGTGCTGCCGGCGGCCGGGGCGGTGGCGGCGCTGATCGAGAAGGCCACCGGTCGTTCGCCCTACTTCGTGGGCAAGCCGAACCCGCTGATGATGCGGTCGGCGATGCGGGCGATCGGCGCGCACTCCGAGAGCACCCTGATGATCGGCGACCGGATGGACACCGACGTCATCGCCGGGCTGGAGTCGGGCATGCCGACGGTGCTGGTGATGACGGGCATCTCGACGCTGGAGACCGTCGCCGAGTTCCCGTTCCGGCCCACCCTGATCCTGAACTCGATCGCCGACCTGGTCGGGCACACCGAAGACCCGTTCCGGGTGGTCTCGCCGGTCTGGTAGGAACCGTCAGCGCTGGCGGGGCAGCGCCGGTATCGGTGCGGGCCAGGATGGGTGGACTCGCCGGGCCCGACGGTGCAGGTAGCCAACGATGGCCACCGCGAGCAGGTAGCCCACCAGGGCGCCGGTCGTGTTGGCGATCACGTCCCGGACGGTCGCGTACCGCAGCGGCAACGCCATCGCCTGGACGGTCTCGATGCCGGCCGACGCGACCAGCGCGGCCGGCACGATCAGCCATCGGTGACGAGGCAGCGCCAGCGCGCCGAACAGGCCGACCGGCACGAACATCAAGATGTTGGAACCGAACTCGATCTTGCCGAAAGTGATCCACCGCGGAAGTCCATGGGCGTGGGCCTGCCGCAGGAAGTCCCGCAGCCAGCCCTGACCGGCGGCGGCCGGCGGTCCGGGCCACAGGGTGATCACCGCGATGAACCCGACGAAGGTCACCAACGCGATGGCTGAGGCGATGCGGAGCCGGCGCAGGGTCGGCTCGGCGGACGCGGGCCGACTGGGCATCGCACCATCGTATCGACCGTTCACCAACGGCCGGAGACCCTTTCGGTCCAACCGGCGGTTCGGGTGGGTGAATCGGTGCCGGCCGTCTGACGACGCGTAACATCTCGATCACCGTCCGGCCTCAGGGTGGTCCTTTGGTGCTTGATGCCCCGATCGGGCACATACCCTCGTCCGGTGCGCGTGGTGTCCATGATTCGGTCGGCCGGTTCTCCGTGCGATGGCGGCGGCACCGGGGGGCCGGCGTGAGTTTCACCGTCGGCTTCGACCTCGACATGACGTTGATCGACCCCCGGGCGGGGATCGTCGAGGTCTTCGACGCGCTGGCCGCGGAGACCGGGATCCCGCTCGACGGACGGGCCTTCGTCACCCGGCTGGGTCCGCCCCTGCAGCATGAGCTGGCCCGGTACCGGCTCGACGACTCGACCGTCGAGCACCTGGTCCGCCGGTACCGCGAACTGACCCCGCAGATCGCGATCCCGCGGACGGTGGCACTGCCGGGGGCGGTCGACGCGGTCCGCGCCGTCGCCCTGCGGGGTGGTCGGGCGGTGGTCGTCACCGGCAAGTTCGCGCCCGA
>DATDBV010000411.1:0-6197 GCA_036524715.1 Nakamurella sp.
GCGGCTCCCGTTCCAGCCCGGTGCCCGCATCCTCGCGGTCGGCGACTCCGTCACCGACGACCTTCGGTACCCGGGCCGAGATCCTCCGGCACGTCCTCGCGATCGCCAGGCCCGACGACGAGCTCACCGTGGTCAACGCCGGGCTCTCCGCGCACACCACCGCGATGATCCTGCGCCGGTGGCCTCGTTCCTGCATCCGGCGCCCGATTGGATCGTCTGCGGGCTCGGCGGCAAGGACGTCACCCGCATCGTCGGCGGCAAACCTCAGGTCACGCTCGCCAAGAGCATCGACAAACTCCGCGAGCTGCGACGCATCGCCGCCGAACGGACCCCGGCACGGTGGGTCTGGCTCACCCCGGTCCCTGTGGACGAGGAACGCGCAGGCGCCAACGCCGCCTTCCGGTACGGCGCCAGCAGCTGGCGCAACGCCGACGTCGCCGCCCTCGCCGATGAGGTGCGGGCCTTCGATGACCCCGTCGTCGACCTCGTCGACGTGTTCGGCGTACCTGCCCACCCGGAACTGCAGGGCCGGACGGCGTGCATCCCTCCCTCACCGGCCAGCAACGGATCGTCACGGCACTCGTCGAGACGCTCACGGGGTGAGCGAGGCTTGCCGAGCGAACCATCAAACCCGACGACGGCGCCCCCGACGGGTCGGCCGAGCCTGCGAGGTCGACCTGTGGAGGCGGCGGCGTGAGCGAGGCTTGCCGAACCCATCAAACCTGGCGACGGCGCCGCTACCCACCCCACGCACTAAAGCGTACAGTACTGTTCAAGATGCCAGAAGACGCCCACTCCCTACCAATGGAAGGTGACTTGAAATGTCAACGTTGATGGTGGATTTCATCATTTCGCTCGACGGCTACGGAGCCGGCGACGGCTGACGCGGTTTCTGGGGTATGCAAGGACCCGAATACCTCGCCTGGCTGGGGGAGGACAATCAGGAGGAACTCATTCACCTCATGGGTGCGACCACCTACCAGCTCATGGCGGGGTTCGCCGGCCAGGCGGACGACCCCGGGTCAAAGGCATTGAATAGCGCGCGCAAGGTGGTTTTCTCCTCCACGATGACCGAGCCGCTGTCGTGGGCCAACTCCGAACTGGTCAGCACCGACGCGATCGCGGCCGTTCGAGACATGAAGAAGCACGAGTCACGGCAGCTGCACACCCTCGGCAGCCTCAGCCTGAGCCGGTCGCTGATTGCGGCCGGACTGGTTGATCGTTTCCGTGTGGTCGTGTTCCCGGTGATCACCGGCGTCACCGGGAAAGAGCGCATCTTCGACGGCTACCCGGACCTTTCTCTCGAACTCATCGAGAGCCGCACCTTCGACGGTCAGATCCAATTGCTCGAATACATCCCCACGGCGCTTGACGGTCCCCCGGGGGTCGATGGCTGAGCGCGACACTGCGCTGTCAAGGCAGTGCCAGCAGGGTCGAGTGAAGGATCTTGCCCGCTCACCGAGCACGATCCTTCACTCGACGCGGCCTCTGCCCGCGCTCACGGCCATCCGCGGTGGCGCCTCCAGCGCCACCCAGCCGACGATCACGCAAATGCCGAACCAGCCGAGGTTTCATCGCCGTAGCAGGCAACGATGAGACCGGCAGCCGGAATCGTGAGCCCGGCCACCAGCGGCCACCCGGCGACGCTGCGCCGGGCGAGCACGCCGCTGGCCGCGAGCACCGCGACGCCGAGGCCGAGCACGACCGGCAGGGGTCGATCCGTCCGGATCGCCCCGACCAAGGTGAGCGCCGCCAGCACCGAAGGTGCGGTGGCCCACGGAACGGCGGTCGTCCGGGATCGGTTCACAGGCGGCTCCTTCGGACCGCGAGAACGGTCGCGAGGACGGCGATCGCGGTCACGATCAGCAATGGCACCGTTCCGTCGCCCAGGCCGAGCCACGGATCGCGGATCGCCTGATTGACCAGTGCGAGCGGGAGGTTCTCGGCGACCGCGCGAAGTCCTGGTGGCATCACGAAGGTCGGCGGACCGCCGACATCAAGGAGCAGGGACGGGAATTACAGCAGCAGCCCGACCGCTTGCGCGGCGCGCGCGGAGGGCAGCAGCGTGCCAAGCAGCACCCCGATGCCGACGAATGCGATGGATCCGGCAATCATCCCGGCCACGACCCGGATCGGGTCCCGGACCGCGGGCACGCCGTGGACCGGGGCGGCGACGATCAGCAGCGCGATTCCGGCGATCGCGATCGCGATCAGGCCGAGGGTCAGCTCGGCGAGCGCTAACGACCAGCGGGGGAACCCGGCGGCGGCGAATCGGCGCAGCACGCCCCGCTCCCGGTAGGAGGCAGTGTGCACCGGCAGCAGCACGAGCCCGGTGGCGCCGATCATCACCGTGAAGTAGGAGGCGATGTACCAGTGCGGGTTGAGCGGGAACCCGTGGGCGGGTTCGCTGCCGAACGCGCCGCCGACCACCAGCATCGCCACGATCGGGAAGGCGAGGGTGAAGGCAAGGGTGAACGGGTCTCGGGAGACCAGGCGGAGCTCCTGGGTGAGCAGCCGGCGCGTCACCGAGGGTGTCCGACGGGGGTTCCGGTTGGATTGGGTGGCAGCAGTGGTCACGATGTCGCTCCCACCGGGTCGTCGGTGCGATTGAGCAGCGTGAGCAGCGCCTCTTCGAGGTCGGGGAGGTCGAGGTCGGAAGGGACAGGGTCGGGGCGGGATGCCAGCCAGGCGCCGACGTGGGCGATGGCGGCCCGGTCGCCGCGCACGGTGACGGTCTGGTCCGTGCGGGTGACGGCTTGCACCTCGGGCAGCCGGTTGAGCTGCTGCAGGGCGGTGGCGGTGGTGGCGTCGTCGGTCGTGGGCAGGCTGAACCGGATGATCGCCTGCCCGGCGTGGCGGCCGACGAGGTCGGCCGGGGTGCCCCGGTCGAGCACTCGGCCGGCGCGCATCGCGATGACCCGGTCGCAGAGTGCCTCGGCCTCGGCGGGTTCGTGGGTGACCAGCAACACCGTGGCACCGGACCGGCGGAGCTGGTCCACCGCTGCCCAGACGCCGCGACGGGCCGCGGGGTCCAGTCCCTGGGTCAGCTCGTCGAGGATCACCAGCCGGGGCCGGTTCAGCAGCGCGAGCACGAGGAACAGCCGCTGCCGCTCACCGCCGCTGAGCCCGGCGAACGGGGTTCGAGCCCGGTGGGCGATTCCGAACTGCTGCATGAGCGCTCCCGGGTCGGCGGCATCGGGGCCGGCGAACAGGTCGACCGCCTCGCGCACGCGCATCCGGTCCGGCAGGCCGGAGTCCTGCAGCTGACTGCCGATCTGCGGCCGCAGCCGCTGCGCGTCACGGGCCGGGTCGAGTCCCAGCACCCGGATGCGGCCGGCATCCGGTCGCCGTAGGCCCTGGAGGCACTCGACCGCGGTGGTCTTGCCGTCGCCGTTGGCGCCGATCAGACCGACGACCTCACCGGCGTACACGTCGAGATCGAGGTCGTCCACCACGACCCGGTCACCGTAGGACTTGGACAGCCCCCGCACGCTCACCACGGCGTCGCCGGTGGTCGTTGGTTGGGGTGGGATCATGGTGTTCAGCGAACCGGTTCCCGCCGGTGGCGCACATCTGCGCGCGGGCGGAGATTCGTCTCCCCCCGGAGCCGGAGCCGGGCGCCCGGGCAGCACTCCACCGCACCCGCCGGGCGCATCAGCCGGCCTTTCGAGGCCAGGCCAGGGAAGCCAGGCAGGCGATGACGGCGACGGCAGCGGCGAACCAGTAGCCCGGTGCGAAGGCGGCGAAGCCCGGTGTCAGCAGCGCCGCGGCGGCGACACTGGACACGGCGGAAACCCCGGCGGCGGCGCCGAACTCGTGGAAGGTGCTGAGTGCGCCCGAGGCGACACCCGCCTCCGGCGGCTGCACGGCGGAGAACATGCTGCCCGCGGCGGCGACGAACGCCGCGCCGATGCCGAATCCGGCCACGCTGGTGGCGACGATGAGCACGGTCATCGAGAAGATTGGCGCGGCCGCCGCGAGACCCGCGGCCGCGATCAGCAGTCCCGCCACCGACACCGCACGCACGCCCCAGCGGGGGATGATTCGCCCGGCGAGGGTGGCGCCGAGGATGGTGCCGACGGCGACGGGCAGGAACGACAATCCGGTCGCCAGCGCGTTGAATCCGTGCAGGTGCTGCAGGGCGAACGAGCCGAGGAAGAACACCGAGATCATCAGTGCCGTCGCCACGAAGATCAGCCCGAGACCGCGCAGCACCGGACCCCGCCGGAGCATGCCCGGTTCGATCAGCGGCACGGCGGCGGTGCGAATCCGCCATCCGAAAAGTGCGTACCCGACCAGACCGGCCCCGGCCGCGATCAGGGTGTGTGCGCTGAGCCAGCCGTGATCCCCGGCGGCGACCAGCCCGTACACCACCGCACCGGTCGCGGCGGTGACCAGTGCGGCGCCGATCAGGTCGACGCGGCCGCCCGAGCCCGGCAGTGGCCGCACCGATCGCAGCAGGCCGATCAGCAGCACGATGCCGACCGGCACGTTGATGAAGAACACCCACGGCCAGCCCGGGCCGGCGGTCAGTACACCGCCCAGGAGCACCCCGACGGCGGCGCCCGCACCGCCCAGCGCCGACCACACCCCGAGCGCGCGGGTCAGCTCTGCGCCGGCGAACGTGCGTGCGATCACCGACAACGCCGCCGGCGACATCGCCGCCGCGCCCACACCCTGCAATGCCCGAGCGAGCAGCAGCAGCTCGCCGCTGCCCGACAGCCCCGCCAGCAGCGACGCCGCCACGAACACACCCAGCCCCGCGAGCACCACCCGGCGCGGACCGAGGATGTCAGCGGCCTTGCCGCCCAGCAGCATCAGCCCGCCGAACACCAGCGCATAACTGGCCGCCACCCAGGCGACGCCCGTCCGGTCCAGCTCGAGATCGGCCTGCATGTCCGGCAGCGCGATCGCGACCACCGTGACATCGACGATCAGCATCAACTGCGCCACGCCCAGCAGCGCCAAGGTGCGCCAGCGGCGGGGATCGGAGGCCGCAGCCGCCTCCGGAGCCGCACGGTCGGAAGCCTGCATCGCAACCACCCTCTGTCTAAGTTGAACAGCAATGTGCGAATACGCTAACTCGAACATGCATGTATGACAAGGGAGTATCGACGGGACGCCAACGGACCTGGGCTCAGGCGAACACGCCCGGGGTCACGGTCAGGTGGCGAGCGCGGCAAGCACGGTGTCTGGTACCAACGTCGGCCCTCTTGAGACTCCCCTTCTCCGAAGTAAGTTGAACATGTATGTTCAAGAAGGAGGGTGGAGATGAACAGCACCATCAAGCAGGAACAGCGCCACGGCTCGGCTCAGCACGCGCCGCGCAATCCACAGTGGCGCAGGACGTGGCCAGCAGCCCTCGGGGTGCTCGTCGCGGCCGGAACCGCCTACGGACTGACCGATGGGCGGGAGGTTGCGCCCATCGTCGCAGCATCCGGCCTGGTGTACGTGGCGGCAGCGGCCACCGGCGGCGTCGGGCGGCATGGGTCGCGTTCGGCGTCACCTTCGCCTTGATCACGCTGGACAAGTTCACCGGGCTCGACGCCACAGCGTGGATGCTCGCGCTGGCCGCGGTACTGCTGGCAGTGGGGATCGCCACCCACCGCACCCGGCCATGGTGGTCGCTGCCGTTGCAGACCGCCGCGATGCTCGTGCTGGGCGCGATCGCGTTGCTCGCCATCCACCTTGATACGACGATCGGCGGTCTGCTGGTCGCCGGAGCGCTCATCGGCCACGCCGCCTGGGACATCTATCATCACCGCACCGGACGGGTCGTGGATCATTCCCTCGCCCAGTTCTGCGCCGTGCTCGACGTTCTCGTCGGGGCCCTCGTCGCGGTCATCGCTCTCACCCAATGACCACCACCAGCGCACCGCAGCGCCCATGTGCACGGATCACCTCTGACACCGGCGAACACGATCGCACGCCACATCGACGAACGCGCCGGATTCGTCGACGAAGGCCTGGAACCCGGCACGAGCGACATGCAGGTGCTGCGGTACCGCGACCTGATGTGCCGGGAGGAGGCGAGGAGCAGGTAGGAGGTGATGGTCAAACCCGCTCATGTCGCGGATCTGACCATCCACCATTGGTGGAGCTGAGGGGACTCGAACCCCTGACCCCCACACTGCCAGTGTGGTGCGCTACCAGCTGCGCCACAGCCCCAAGCTGCCGGAACAGGCTATCAAGGGACC
>DATDBV010000412.1:0-2394 GCA_036524715.1 Nakamurella sp.
GCCCGATGGCCTGGCCGAATACCTGCGCGCCCACCGGATCCAAGCCGTCGTGGACGCGACGCACCCCTTCGCGGTGGGGATCTCGGCCTCGGCCGCCGCGGCCTGCGGCCGGGCGGGGGTGCGGCTGCTGCGGCTGGCCCGGCCGGGCTGGTCGGACCACCGGCTGGCGGGGACGTGGCGCTGGGTGGACGACTACCCGGCCGCCGTTGCGGCGGCCCGGGGTGGTCGGGTGCTGCTGACCACCGGCCGAAGCACGCTCGGCGTCTTCGCTTCGGTGGACGCACCCTTCGTCCTGGTGCGCCTGGTCGAGCCGGCCACCGTTCCGCTGCCGGCGGGCTGGGCGGTGGTCACGTCCCGCGGCCCGTACACGGTCTCGGGCGAGGTGGCCCTGATGCGCGAGCACCGGATAGAGGTGCTGATCACCAAGGACTCCGGCGGCGCGATGACCGAGGCGAAGCTGGTGGCCGCGGATCAGCTCGGAGTGCGGGTGGTGGTCGTGCGCCGACCACCCCCTGTTCTGGGCGCGCCATCGGTGGACGCCGTGGCTCGCGCGGTGCGGTGGGTGACGTCGTCAGTCGGCCTATGAGCGAGGCTTGCCGAGCGAACCATCGACGCAGGCGCTGGCGCCGCGTCCGGGTGTGGCCGAGCTTGCGGGGCGTCCGGAATGGCGTCATCGTGACCGTTGGATGCGCTCGATGACGTCCGGCGGCAGGATGCCCAGGAGCGGCAGCGGCCCGGCGACGAAGTCGGTGACCGGCCTGGCCACCGGCTCACCGTCGATCTCCAGGTCGACGCGCTCGTTCCAGAAGCAGATGTAGCCGGCGACCCGGGCGGCGTCGTGCAGCGGCTCGTCGTAGATCCAGGCAAGGTCGGACTCGACCTGATCATCCACCCGGACCGAGACGTATCGGGCCTGTCCCTTGTACGCGCAGGTCGTCCGGGTCGGGCTGGGCTCCAACAGGCTCCGGTCGACATCGTCGAGCGGCAGGTACCAGCGGGGCGGCAGGCCGCTCTCGTAGAGCACCCGCGCCCGCGCCGTCTCGGCGATCACCCGAGCGTTGACGAGAACCTTGACGCGACGGGAGGTGTCGAAGAGGTCGATGCGGTGGTACGGGTTGCGGGCGTGGCCCACCAACGGCTCGTCCTCCTGTAGCCACGTCTGCATCGTCGGGAAATAGAAGGCGATCAGCCCGAGGAGCCCGTCCATCTCGGGGTCGGGGAACGTCCACGCCGCCTCTTCGACGATCCGGTCGCCGACCGCCAGCCGGTAGTGCGCCGCCTCGCCCTTGCCGGGACTGCGCGAGCGCACCCCGTTCGGCGCCAGCAGGTCCATCCGAACATCGGCGGTGGGAAAGTACAACACCTGAAGCTGACCGTGCTCGTGCAGCATCCATGACGATGTGCTGTCCACCACGGTCTGCTCACCGACCAGCCCACGAATCCGGGGCGCGAACGGTTCGAGGTAGAGCAGACCGGCGAATTCCGGCATCGCCCGGTTGAAATGCCCGGCCGGTCTGGTGCCGAACGGGCCATGGCCGGTCGTCAGCGACATGTCCACCACGATAGGCCGGTCCTCAGGGGCGCGGGCATTCCATTCCTGCGGTCAGCGACGGCTCTGCGGGTCCTCGCCTTCGCCTCCGGCGCCCACCTGGCGGCCTCGCCCGGTGAGCCGGAATCGTTGGACAGGAAGGCCCGGCACAGGTGCACCCAACCCGCGACTCCTCGAGGCTGTGCTCCTGTACCAGGCTCGCGGCCCGCCGGCTCCAGCTTTGCGCGACCACGTCGCTTCCCAGGCTCATCCGGTAGGACAAGCACAGGTAGACGGCGGTCACCACCACCGCCGGCTGCGGCTGCCGGCTGCGCTGGTAGCCGGCGAAAGCCTGCTCCCACAGTCGCATCGACTCCTCGACCCGGCCCAGCCACCACTCAGCCACGCCGAGCCCGACAGCGCCTCGTGGGCAGGTTCACGTTCGATCTCGCGTAGGAGTGCCTCGCGGGCCTCGGCCCAGTGGCCCTCGGCCCAGTGGCCGGCCCGGGGGACCGCCGACCGGCGCTGACCGCCGCGCGGTCAGCGTCCGCACCGTCATGGAAGGCGGTCGTCGTCTTGCAGCGGGAGACCGACCCGGGCCACGGCGACCGGTCAATCCGTGGCGACCGGTCATCAACCGCCACCTGATCGACGGG
This sequence comes from Nakamurella sp., assembly GCA_036524715.1. Taxonomy (GTDB): domain Bacteria; phylum Actinomycetota; class Actinomycetes; order Mycobacteriales; family Nakamurellaceae; genus Nakamurella. The sequence continues at coordinate 2,185 of DATDBV010000412.1, forward strand.
CACCGATGATTCTCCTGGCGCCGGACGGTCGGTACAGGCAAGAACCGGATCGCGAAACGGTACGTACCCAGCAGTGACTCACCGATGCAACCAGTCGCCACCCCCGGAGTTCTCCGGTCGATGCCCGACCCGAGCGGGGACGGCGACACGCAGTCACTGGTACGCCGTCATCCGGCGGTCGACGCCCGACCGCCGACGGCGAACCGATCA
>DATDBV010000413.1:0-29491 GCA_036524715.1 Nakamurella sp.
GACCCGTCCCGGGTGACGACGTCGTCGACGGCCAGGATCTTCAGCAGCGTCTCCAGCCGGCCCCGCCGGATGCCGGTGGCCGCCTCGATCGCCGGCAGGCTCTGCGGGCCGTCATCGAGGACGCCCAGCACCCGCCGCACCATGTCGTCGGTCGGGATGCCGGCGGTGGCGAAGTACTCCCAGATCCGCTCGTCCGACGCCCCGGGTACCAGCACGGCGACGGCGTCGTCCAGGGCCCGGCCGGCCCGGCCCACCTGCTGGTAGTAGGCGACCGGCGACGACGGCGACCCCAGGTGCAGGCAGAACGCCAGGTCGGGCTTGTCGTAGCCCATGCCCAGCGCCGACGTCGCGACCAGCGCCTTGATCTGGTTGTGCCGCAGCCGGTCTTCCAGTTCCTCCCGGTTCTGGGTCTGCCCCGAGTAGGCCGCGACGTCGTGGCCGCGTTCGCGCAGGAACCCGGTGAGCCGTTCCGTCTCGGCGACGGTCAGCACGTAGACGATGCCGGAGCCGGGCATGGTGGCCAGCGCGTCGGCCACCCACGCGTACCCATCCAGCGTGCTCAACCCCGGCACCACCGACAGCCGCAGCGACGCCCGGGCCAGCGACCCGCGCAGCGTCACCGTGTCGTCGCCGAGCTGGGCGGCGACGTCGGCGGTGACCCGTTCGTTGGCGGTGGCGGTGGTCGCCAGCACCGGGGTGTCGGGCGAGAGCCGCAGGAGGATCCGGGTGAGCCGCTGGTAGTCGGGGCGGAAGTCGAAACCCCAGTCGGACACGCAGTGCGCCTCGTCGATGACCAGCAGGCCGCAGCGGGCCAGCAGGTCCGGCAGCTCGGCGGCGAACCGGGGGTTGGCCAGCCGCTCCGGGGAGACCAGCAGCAGGTCCAGCCGGTCGGCCCGCAGCTCGTCGAGCACCGCCGCCCAGTCCTCGACGTTGGTCGAGTTGATGGTGGCCGCCCGCAGGCCGGCCCGCTGCGCGGCCGCGATCTGGTCACGCATCAGGGCCAGCAGCGGCGAGACGACCAGCGTCGGCCCGGCCCCGCGGCCGCGCAGGGCCGCAGTGGCACCCCAGTACACCGCCGACTTACCCCACCCGGTCGCCTGCACCACCAGCACGCGTCGGCGGTGCTCGACGAGCTCGGCGACCGCGCGGATCTGATCCTCGCGCGGGTGGGCCTCGGGGCCGGCGACGGTGGCGATCACGCGGGCCAGGACGTCCGCGGCAGGGGCAACGGCAGTGGAACCGGTCATGACCCCATCATGTCCCGGGGCTACGACAGCGCCGTCGCCGCCGGGGCGGTCAGGCCGTGACGCCGCGCCGCCGCTTCCCGTACACACCCCCCGTGCTGTAGCTGGCGAGGTCGGCCACGATGGCCAGACCCAGCCACAACCAGTCGAAGCCGGCCACCCCCCCGGGCGCGACCAGCACGTACATCAGGGTCGTCCACGGCGCGAGCAGGAACCCCAGGAACGGCAGCCAGAAGCTGTTGAACGTCACGTCCCAGCGCAGCGGCTCGAACAGCCACCACAGTGCGATCACCGTGCGCGGGCCGAAGAACAGCAGGATCACGAACAGGCACATGGTGGTCCCCTTCCCGAGCGCGGACGGCTGCGGTCAGCGTTGCGCAGACGGCCGTCGCCGGCATCGTTCGCCCCGGGCGAGGTGCGTCCCACCGGGGCCGGTCACGGCACAAACGCGGCATGACGGCGACGTCCCGGCCGGTCGGTATCGTGCTCTTCGACGGCTTCGAGCTACCCGAAGGAACGGCGGGTCCGGGTGCGAAGCTCATCTCCGCCCTCTGCGACTCTCGATCCACGTGGCGAAAGCGGTCAGCGTGCCATCGGGATATGACGATTATGTTGGCGGTATGTCGGTCTCACCGTCGGTCGATCAGATCCCGGAACTGGGAACCGTCGCGTTCGGGTCCGCGGTGAGCTCGACCGTTCTCGACGATCTCCGGGCCCATGCCGACGACACCGAACGCGCGAAGATCCGGCGCCGACTGCCGGACCCCGACATCCCGGTGATCGGGGTTCGCATGGGCACCGTGTTCGACCTCGCCCGGACGCACACCGCACTCCCATTGACCGAGGTGGACCGGCTGCTGGGCCACGACGAGTACGAGGCACGGATGCTCGCCGTCGCGGTGCTCGATTTCAAGTCCCGCGATCGACACATCGACGACACCGGCCGCCGCGAGCTCTACGAGCTGTGGATGCGCCGGATCGACCGGATGGGCATCTGGGACCTGATAGACCGATCGGCGCCCCGGGTGCTCGGGCTCTACCTGCTGGACAAGGCACGGGATCCGCTGTTCGAGCTGGCCGCCGCACCCGACGTCTGGCATCGGCGGACCGCGGTGGTCGCCACGTTCACCATCATCCGGGCGGGCGACATCGACGACCCGCTGAGGCTGTGCACCGGGCTGGCCGGCGATCCGGAGAAGTTCGTGCAGACAGCCCTGGGCACCGCGCTGCGGGAGATCGGCCGCGTCGATCCGGTCCGGCTGACCACCTTCCTGGCCGGGCCCGGGTCGCGGCTGTCCGCCGCGGCCCGCCGGGTGGCGCGGACCGCACTGACCGGCTGATTCGTCCCTCGGACTTCGATACCGAGAGGGTCATGCTCTCCGCCAGGGCGAACGCCGACCGACGCGAACGAGGCGCGCAGACCGGCCTCGACGGGCCTCGATGAGTCGGTGCGCGTGCGGATCGACATGTACTGCGTAGCGGCCTTCGTCGTCGAAGAACACGCGCAGGACCGTGCAGACGCGCTGCCTTGCCCGGCATGTCCCACGGGAGGATTCTTGTGGTTGCGGCCGGCCCGTTCGGCGCCCGTCAATCAGGAATGTCGACACCGTGGAGCCAATTATGGAAACGATGGTCGCCGAGATCGCCCCAGACATCTATCGACTCTCCACGTACATCTCCGAAGCCGACTTCACGTTCAACCAGTTCCTGGTCGACGCTGACGAACCGTTGCTCTTTCACACCGGTCTGCGGTCACTTTTCCCCTTGGTCTCGGCAGCCGTCGCAACGATCCTCCCCATCGAGCGACTGAAGTGGATCACGTTCGGCCATGTCGAGGCAGACGAGTGCGGCTCGATGAATTCCTGGCTGCTCGCTTCACCCCATGCTCAGGTCGCCCACGGCGCGTTGGGATGCGAGGTTTCGGTGAACGACCTCGCGGATCGACCACCTCGTTCGCTGCAGGATGGCGAGGTCATCGACCTCGGCGGCAAGCGTGTGCGCCGCATTGAAACACCGCACGTCCCGCACGGGTGGGATGCCGGCCTGCTCTATGAAGAGACCACTTCAACACTGTTCTGCGGAGATCTCTTCACCACCGTCGGTTCCGGTCCCGCGATCACCGAACACGACATCACGGGTCCCGCATTGACTGCCGAAGACGCGTTCGGCGCGACATGCCTGACCCCGGCGACCGGCGCAACGATCCGATCACTTGCCGACCTCAACCCGCGAATGCTTGGAGTGATGCACGGCTCGTCCTACGGCGGCGATTGTGCCCGGGCACTGCGAGACCTCGCCTCCGCCTACGACGAGCGGCTGGCGGCGGAAGGAACTCGGCTGGCGCTACCTCGTGCCCCCGGGCCCGTTGCACCGGGCCGACCGGCCGACCCCGCGGTGATCGAGGGAGGACTTTAGGCGCTCCGCCGCGGCGCGGAACATCCGAAATCCCTCCCTCGAACAGGACCGAGGTTCAGCCGTACTGCCACACTGTGGCGCCGTCCTCGCCGCGGATGACCACCGACGGCCCGGTGAGATCGAGCTCCACGTCGAGTCGATGCCCCTCGCCCGACACCCGGTACACGTACCGGGTGTTGGTCAGCTCCAGCTTTTCGGTGGTTGCCCCGCCCAACCAAGCACGGTCGCGCCGCCGGGCGATGAGAGCGGCGTGCACCTGCCACAGATCGCCCAACGGGAGGTCGGCGGGGGAGTCCGGATAGGCCGGCCGGACCGCGTCGTCCCCGCCGAGCCGGTCCTGTTTGATCCCGGTGAACCCGCGTTCGTCACCGTAGTAGATCGACGGGATCCCGCCGACGGTCAGCAGGATGGTCAGCGCGACCGGTACCAGCTCATGCCCGACCTGATCGGCGATCCGGGTGACGTCGTGATTGCCGACGAACGTGTTCGGCCGGAAATGCTCCAAGAAGTCGTTGTGCCGCTGCAACGCCCAATCCAGCTCGAAGAAGTTGCGGTCCTTCAGCGACGACCAGATGGCCTTCCACAACTCGTACTGGGTCACCGAGTCCACCGTCGAACGGGCGACGAAGTCGGGGTAGTCGCCGTGGATCACCTCGCCGAGAAACCAGGCCTGCGGATGGTTCTCGCGAACCTTCGGCAGCACCCGGGCCCAGAATTCGGGCGGGAGGGAATAGGCCGCGTCCAGCCGCCAGCCATCGGCGCCCCGGGTCAGCCAGTGCGTCAGCACATCGGCGACGTGGCCGGCGGCGGCGTCCCCGCCGTGGTTCAGACGGACCAGGGAGTCGTGGCCCTCGAACACCCGCGGCCGCGGGTGCGAGGGGTCCGACCAGTCGATGTCCAGCAGCGCGGCGGCCTCGCTGCCCGGCCCTTCCCGCAGGGCCCGGTCAACCAGCGGATGGCCGCGGCCGACGTGGCTGAATACCCCGTCCAGCACGATCCGCAGCCCCCGCGACCGGCAGGCGGCGATCAGATCGTCGAAGTCGCGCTCGTCGCCCAGTCGCGGGTCGATCCGGAACTGGTCGACGCTGTCGTAGCCGTGGGTCTGCGCGGCGAAGATCGGGCCCAGCAACAGCCCGCTGCAGCCGAGCTCGACCACCTCGTCCAGCCAGCCGAGCAGGCGGCGCAGCCGGTGACCCGGCGTGGGTTCGTCGCGGATCGGTGCGCCGCCGAAACCCAGCGGGTAGACCTGCCACCAGATCGTGTCCGAAGCCGTGCTCATGCAAACCTTCCGATCTATTGAGCGACACTCGCTCATGCTACGTATCTGCAGGTGGTGCGACTGACCACCAACGACTTGCGAACGAGGCAGGCCGCGGCCTGGGCCCTCGAGGGTGCGCTGGGCGACTGGGCCGACCCGCAGGCCTGGCCCGGGCCGCTCGCCCGTCCGGACGCCGGTGCCGGGCCGGGTTCGTAACGTTTCCCGACATTCGGGCCCGTCCTGCCGGACAGGACCGGTCCGTCCTGGTAGATGTCGACCATCTCCGGTTGTCCGGCAAATGTGGGAGTGTGACCGATGGTCGGCTATCGCTATGCGAACCGCTATCAGGCGACCGACGTCATCGGGCAGGACGAGATCTCGGTGGTCCGCCGCGGTCGCGACCTGCTGATGGACCGGGACGTGGCGATCAAGGTGCTGCGGGCCGATCTGACCACGCAGGACGCCGTCCAGACCAGCTTTCGGCAAGTGGCCACCCATGCGGCCGCGCTCAACCACCCGGCGTTCGTCGCGGTCTACGACACGGGTGACACACCGACCGATTCCGGCAGTGTGCCGTACGTCGTCATGGAGTACGTGGAGGGTGAAACCCTGCGCAGCGTGCTCGGCCGGCAGGGGCCGTTGCCGTGGCGCCGGGCGCTGCGGATCGCCGCCGAACTCTGCGCCGCGGTGGACCATGCGCATCGCCGGAATCTGGTGCCCTGCCACATCACCCCGGCCAACGTGCTGATCGATCCGCGGGCCGGGGCGGACGGTGCCGACCAGGTCAAGGTGATCGACATCGGACTGCGCCCCCGGCAATCCGAACCCCTTGCCATGCAGTATCTCTCACCCGGGCAGATCCGTGGTGGGCTACCCGACAAGCGCAGCGACCTGTACACCGTCGGCTGCGTCCTGTTCGAAATGCTCTGCGGCCGAGCACCCTTCGTCGGCGTGACGGCGGACAGCATCGCCGACGCGCACCTGCGCCAGGCGCCTCGGGCACCCAGCGAGTTCATGCCGGCCATCCCGCGGGACGTGGACGCCATCGTGCTCAAAGCATTGAGCAAGAGCCCGGACAACCGGTACGTCAGTGCCGAGCAGATGGGGGCCGACATCGCGCGGGCCCTGGCCGGTCGACCGGTCCAGGCCCGCCAACAGCCGGGCCCGGCCGACACCCCGCCCCGCCGTGGCCCCGTCGCCGTCGCGGCCGGGCCCCGGTCGGTGGCGGCTGGTACGCCGGCGTCGCAGCGCAGGCTGAACGCACCGCTGCTCGCTCCCGGCCTGACCCTGCCCGTCCTGGACGAGGTCGAGCTCATCGATCCGGAGCGGGAGGCGGCTCAGCGCAAGAGATGGACCTACGTGGGGCTCGGCGGGCTCGCCCTCGCCCTGGTCGTCGCGCTGTGGCTGACGCTGGTGGTGATCACCACGCCGCCGCCACCGGCCAAGGTCGCGGTGCCTGACATCATCGGCATGACGGTGTCGCAGGCCAACACGGCGCTGAAGGACAAGGACCTGCGAATGGGCGCGGTGACGACGGTAGACACGGACAAAGGGCCCACGGGAACCCTGGTCAACCAACGACCGTCCGAGAAGACCGAGGTCGACGCGGGCACCGAAGTGGCCGTGGAGGTCGAAGGCTGACCGGCGTGGCGCCGTTCCGCGGTGCCGGTGTGACAGTAGTGGCAGGTGGGACGAACGCCACGCCGGTGTGTCCGCAGGTCCCGGGCACTGTCGGACCTCGCTCGTAAGGTCGCCGCATCCATCGTGGGAGGGATTTGGCATGACGGCGAGCGCGGCGATCGGACCTGACACGGCGGCCGATACGGTCGTGCCCGAGCCCTACCGGCACCTCCTGCAGCGCCTGCTCGCCGGGACCCCGGTGGTGCCCGAGCGGATGCGGCTGGTCGACCTGGCGGCCGCGGTCTGGAGCCGGCCGGGTTTCGACACCCTCATCGCCGGGGCCGGCCTGGCCTTCGAGCCGTTCGACTACCAGCTGCAGACGGTGGCCACGGTGCTCGGCCGGATGCGGGGGCGGGCGATTCTCGCCGACGAGGTCGGCCTGGGCAAGACCATCGAGGCGGCCCTGGTGCTCAGTGAGTTGCGGGCGCGCGGCTTGGCCGGCCGGGCGCTGGTCGTCACCCCGGCGGGTCTGGTCGAGCAGTGGCGAGAGGAGCTGGAACGCAAGTTCCTGCTCCCGACGGTCGCCCTGGAGGGTGGTCGCTGGGATCGGTCCGACGACGCCCCGGTGGTCGTCGCTTCCCTGGCCGCCGCCCGCCGGGAGCCGGCGAAGTCCGCGCTGGTCGGCGCGCAGTGGGATCTGATCGTGATGGACGAGGCGCACCGGCTGCGCAACCCGCGATCGGCCTCCGGGCGGTTGGCCAGGGAACTCACGTCCCGATACCTGCTGTTGCTCACTGCCACTCCGGTGGAGAACCGGCTGTCCGACCTCTACCAGCTGATCAGCCTGGTTGCGCCCGGGCTGCTGGGCACCCCGACGGAGTTCCGGCGCACCTACGGCGCGGACGCGCCGACGGTGGCCGCGAGCCGGGTGCCGGAGCTGCGACGGACGGTGTCGCAGGTGACGGTACGGCACCGGCGCAGCGAGGTCGCCCTGCGCCTGCCGCACCGACTCGCCCAGACCGTGGCGGTGCCGCCGTCCACCGCCGAGCAGCAGTGGTACGCGCAGATCACCGCCCGGATCAGGGATCTCGGGCGGGACGCGTCGGCCGCGCGTCGGCTGGCCCTGCGGTCGTTGGCTCGGTCGGCCGGGTCCAGCCCGATGGCGGCCGGGCCGACCCTGCGGAACCTGGGCTGGGACGACCTGGCCGAGCGGGCCGCGGCCATCGAACGCCCGGCCAAGTTCGCCGCGCTGCTCGAGCAGCTGCGCCCGCACCTGGCGGCCGGGGAGAAGGTGCTGGTCTTTACCGCGTTCCGGCAGACCCTCGCCGCGCTGCAGACCCACCTGTCCCGCGACGGGATCGACGCCGCCGTCTACCACGGAAGCCTCGACCGGGCCGGCAAGGAGGCGGCCGTCGCCGCATTCCGCGGCGACGCACAGGTGTTGCTGAGCACCGAATCGGCCGGCGAGGGCCGCAACATGCAGTTCTGCCACGTGATGATCAACGTGGACCTGCCGTGGAACCCGATGCAGATCGAGCAGCGGGTCGGCCGGCTGCACCGGGTCGGGCAGGAGCATGACGTGCAGGTGACCAACCTGGTGGCGAAGGGCACCATCGAGGAACGGATCCTGTCGGTGCTCGAGGCCAAGATCAACCTGTTCGAACTGGTCGTCGGTGAGTTGGACATGATCCTGGGTCGCGTCGACGACGACTTCGACTTCGAGACCTCGGTGTTCGACGCGTTCGTCGGAGCCGCCGACGACGACGGGTTCGACGACCGGCTGTCCGAACTCGGGGCCCGGCTGGCCGACGCCCGCCACGCCTACGCGCGGGGCCGAGGACACATCGATGCGCTGATGGGGGAGGACGAGTCGGCAGTGAGCGAGCGTCAGCGAGCGAGTCATCAACACAGCGGCGACGCACCCAGAAGGGGTGCGGAGCCTGCGAGCACCCCGCAGGGGGCGTCGGCAGTGAGTGAGCGTCAGCGAGCGAATCATCAACACAGCGGCGACGCACCCAGAAGGGGTGCGGAGCCTGCGAGCGCCCCGCAGGGGGCGTTGGCATGACGACCGCGACCGATCCCGGCGTCGACTTCTGGCTCGACTACGTGACCGCCGAGGGCGGCCTGCACGAGCGGGTCGGCGCGGCCAGCCTGGTGGTCCTGCCGGAGGACCTGCAGGAACGGCATCGGCAGGACGCGGAGATGACGGTCACCGCCGATCCCGACGTGGCGCGGGAGGACCGGGCCATGCTGATGACGGTCGGGCATCCGCTGCTGACCGCCGCGGCCGAGAGCGTCCTGGCGCAGGGCGATGTCGGCGTGGTGCGGCTGGAACGGCCCACGTCCAGGACGCCCGACCTGGCGCAACTGCAGAATTGGGCCCGCGACCGGTTCCCGGTCGACCACGGTCGGGTGGACCTGACCGGCGGCCCGCGCCCGTCCGTGCGATGCCTGCTGCGGGTCAGCTCCCTGGCCACCTTCACTATGTCATCGGACGACAGGTTCCAGGAGCAGATCGAGTGCTGGGTCGACGTGCCCTCCGGTCGGCCACTGGTCGACGGCAACGACCGGCGGCTGGCCGATCTCGTCGCGGTCGAACACGCCGAACGTGAGCAACTGGACCCGGACACACCGGGCCTGGCCAACGCCTTGGCCGCGGTCGACGCGGAGATCGGGCGGCGGGCGGAGGCTCGCCGCGTCGCCCTCGGCGACAGCGTGCTGCCGTCACTTCGGGCCGAACGGGACCGGGCGCGGGACTACTACCAGCAGATGGCCGACTCCCTGCGCAAGCGGATGGCGACGGCGGCGACCGACAAGGTCGCCGGCTACCAGGCCCGGCTGGATCATACCCAGGCCGAACGCGATCGGCGGCTGGCCGAGATCGAGGAGAAGTACCGCTCGTCGGTGCAATGCCTGCCCTTCCGGTTGCACCTGGTCGGGGTGCCTTCGCTCCAGGTGGAGGCCGGCATCCGCCGCGGAAGCCGTTGGTATCCGGTGGATCTGGAATGGTTGAGCCCGGTGCGCCGGTTCGCGCCGGTAGCCTGTCCGGGCTGCGGGTCCGACGAGATCCTGGTCGCCGGCAAGGACGGGCTGGGCTGCCGCTCCTGCCGGCCGCCGCGGCCTTTGACCTCGGTACCCGAACCAGGGTCGGCCGGTCGGCCGGATGGGCTTGCGGGTGAGCCGATGGCGAAGCAGCCGACGCGGGCGTCGGCCGCGTCGTCGGAGCGGGCGCGAACGCCGGTGGCCGAGTCCGAGCGTCGCGACCCGGGCCGGCGTCCGGGGCCGGGAGGACGGTCCGACCCGGCAGTTCCGAAGCCCGACGCACGCCAGGCTTCGGGCAACTCGCACGACCGGCCGGGCGCGTCCGGCACCTCCACCTCCACCCGCACCGGCCCGTCCGCCCGCACCGTCACCAGGCCCGGCGCGTCCGGCACCGCCGCCCGACCGGCCACCCGCGGCCGTTCGCGGGTCGGACCCTCGCCCGCGGCGATGACGCGGGCCGGATCCAAGATGATCATGCGGCTGTGGGAGCGGGTCGAGGGCGGCGACCGGGCGATCGCCGGCATGTGTGCGCCCGACGGTCCTGCCGCCGCATCGGTCCGGGTGTTCGGGTCGGACGGTCCGCGGATCGCAGTGGGTCTGCCGAACGAACTCCGTCTGCGCTCCGTGGCCAGTTCAACCAGCGAACACGTTCCGGGTACCGACTTCTGGCTGACCATCGGCCGGTTGGGCGCCTCGGACCACGTCGACCATCCGTTCCAGGTGCTCTGGCACATGATCAACGGTCGCCCGCTGATCGACGAGGTGGTGGGTATGGCGACCGGTGTCTGGCCGTGGCTGCCGACATCGGTCAGCATGTCCGCGTCGCGCGCCGGCCGGTGGGACCTCGAGCTCACGCCGCGGCAGGTGGCGGCGACGGCCGACGATCCGGTGGCGCGCCTGGTGCTGGACAGGACGGCACCGATCCGGGGCATCGCGATCGCGGCTCGGTGCCTGGCCGCCTGGTGGCGACTGGACCCGAGCGTCACGGCCGAACTCGTCGAGACCGCCGGCTCCCGGGTGGTGACCGCGGCGCTGGACAAGCAGGTGAGCATGCGCGCGTCGACCGCTCGTCGCGCAGACGCGCACGTGGCCGCCGACTACGGGGTGTACCCAGCCGCGGTGAAATCGATGGGCCCCCGGCTGCAGCGGCGACTGGCGCTCGGTCCGCTGAAGCCCTGGTGATGGCGTTTTCGATGCGGCATGGCCGGCGGTGAAGGTGGTCACGATCGGTGCCGGCAATGCCGGTCGGGCTCGTTCGCCTGGGTAGGTTCGAGGCCATGAACACCTCGACGCCGATGACGACCATCACCCTGGCCACGGGTGCCGTGCTCACCGTGCTGGGTATCGCCGGGTACGCCCTCACCGGCGCGGCCAGCTTGACCGCGCTGATCCCCAGCCTGGTCGGCGTGCTCATCCTGATCTGCGGTGTGCTGGCCCGGCAGGAGAAGTTGCGGCGGCACGCCATCCACGCCGCGCTGGCGGTCGCCCTGCTCGGCGCCCTCGGGTCATTGATGAACGTCGTCAAGATCGGGCAGGTGTTCGCCGGCACCGCTGAGCGCCCCGCGGCGATCATCGTCAGCACCATCATGTTCGTCGTACTCGTCGCTTACATCACCCTCGGCGTCCGGTCCTTCATCGCCGCGCGGCGGGGCGCTGTCACCTCCTGAGGTTCCGCCGCGCCGGTCAGGGGCCGCTCTTGTAGTTTCGGGCGGTGCGGGTCGAATCGGTGATTGCGGTTGCGGGGTCGGACACGGTCGGGCCGACCAGGCTCAAGCTGCTGACCGCCAAGACCGGCAAACTGCCGGTGGTCGTGGTCTCCGACGGCGCCGCGGGACCGGAGTACTACGTGCTGGCGATGTCCGAGCTGCAGGCGGCGATGACCAACCAGCTGTCGGCCACGCCGCTGCACGAGGCGCTGGACCTGTCGTCGTCGACGCCCCGTGAGCCGGTGGCCAGGTCCGACGTCGCGGTGGCCGAGGCCGGCACCCCGGTGGTGGAGAACGGCCGGCTGATCGGTGTGGTGCTCGACGACAAGGTCGAGGTCCCCGAACCGACCGAGCAGGACCTGCAGCGGGGCGCGCCGTCCACCCGCGGTCGGGCCGACGACCAACCGGCCACGGAGGCCGGGCGTAAGCGCGGTCTGTGGGGCCGGCTCACCGGTTCGGGCCGGTGACGTCGGGCATGGCGGGCGACCGACCCGTCGCCGCGCCGTTGGACCTGATCGGCGCGTCCGCGGTCGGTGTATCCACTGCCTTCGGTTCCGCGGTGTCCCTCCGGCTCGGACTCAAGGGTGAACCGCTCGGGGTTCGGGTGCCTGGGACGGTCCGCACCCACCTCGCCGTCGGCCTGGGTGGGGGACTTGCCGCGCCCTGGCCGATGACGCTGCTCGCCCTGCGCTGGCCGCGCGCCGTCGGGCTGACCATGCTGGCCGGCACCCTGGTGGAACCGGTCACCTGGGGTCGGCGTGCGCGGTCCCACGAGGTCTGGATCGCGGTGGCAGCGAATCTGGCCGCGGTCGCCGTCCTGTGGCGGCCGGGCCGGGGCTGACGTCCTGCGTCACGCACTCTCGGTACTCGTCCGGAGCGGTGTCCACCCGAACGGCACCGGCCCGGGGCGAAGCGCGCGTTCGCGGTCGGCCAGGTCGGACCAGCCCTGCGCCGACGGTGGCTCGGTCCGCTTCATCGGGCCTCGGGCCACCCGGAATCCGACATCGTCCAGGACGGCCTTGGGGGAGCTGCCGCGGCGCACCGAAACGCGGCAGCTCCACGGCTGATCGGCCCACCCGCCACCCTTCAGCACTCGGTAGTCGGCGTAGCGGGCGGGATCGGCGTAGTCCCAGCACCATTCCCACACGTTGCCGATCATGTCGTGCAGACCGAATGCATTGGGCCGTTTGGTACCGACGGGTGCGGGCCCGTCGATGCGGTCTCGGTCGGTCCAGGCGATCTGGTCGAGAGGCCCGTAGGTCGGCTCGGCGACGCCGCCGCGGCAGGCGTACTCCCACTCGGCCTCGGTGGGCAGGCGGTAGCCATCCGCGTCGGTGATCCACCGAACCCGATCGCCGTCGATCAGGTAGGGAGCGGTCAAACCGGCGGCCATCGAGGCTCGGTTGCACCAGACGACCCCGTCCAGCCACGAGATTCCGCAGGCGGGCACTCCCGTGCCGCTCCCGAGGTGGCCGTCGCGGAAGTCCGCCGCCGTGAGGGCGACCGCGGCCAACCGGAATTCGCGCAGCTCCACGATTCGGGTCGAGTCGGTGCGGGCGTCACGCAACGTCACCTGCCCGCCGGGCACGCGCACCCACCCACCGGGATCCGTCACCACTCCATCAGGCTATGCCTGCGGCCGGCCGACCTGCCCAGATCCGTTGGCTAGTCCCGGTTGCGCCGGAACAGCTTGCTGCCCAACCACACCAGTGGATCGTACTTGCGATCGACGACCCGCTCCTTCATCGGGATGATCCCGTTGTCGGTGATCTTGATGTGCTCGGGGCACACCTCGGTGCAGCACTTGGTGATGTTGCACAGCCCGATGCCCTGATGCTCCAGGGCGAACTCCCTGCGATCGGTGCGCGCGTCCAGCGGGTGCATGTCCAACTCGGCCGCCCGGATCAGGAACCGCGGCCCGGCGAACGCTTCTTTGTTCTCCTCGTGGTCACGGACCACGTGACACACGTTCTGGCACAGGAAGCACTCGATGCATTTGCGGAATTCCTGGGATCGCTCGACGTCGACCTGCTGCATCCGGTACTCGCCGGGGGCGAGATTCGGCGGCGGCGCGAAGGCCGGGATCTGCCTGGCCTTGCGGTAGTTGAACGAGACGTCGGTGACCAGGTCGCGGATCACCGGGAACGCCCGGATCGGGGTCACGGTGATCGTCTCGCCCGGCTGGAACGTCGACATCCGGGTCATGCACAACAGTCTCGGCCGGCCGTTGATCTCGGCGCTGCACGAGCCGCACTTGCCGGCCTTGCAGTTCCAGCGCACGGCCAAGTCGCCGGCCTGGGTGGCCTGCAGCCGGTGGATGATGTCCAGCACCACCTCGCCCTCGTTCACCTCGACGGTGTAGTCCTGCAGGTCGCCGCCGGCGGCGTCCCCCCGCCACACCCGAAAGTGCGCGTCATGTCCCATGTCCGGCCTCCTGGCTCTCCGCGGAGGGCAGCTCCTCCGCGGTCAGGTACTTCTCCAGCTCCGAGTGTTCGAACAAGGCCAGCAGGTCGGGTCGGATCGGGGCAATCGGTTCCTCAACGACATCCACCCCGGCGGAGCCGTTCAGCGAGCAGATCAGCAGCCGGCGCCGCCACCGCGCGCTCATCTCGGGATAGTCGTCCCGGGTGTGCCCGCCGCGGCTCTCCTGGCGGATGAGTGCCGCCCTGGCCACGCACTCGCTGACCTGCAACATGTTCACCAGGTCCAGCGCGAGGTGCCAGCCGGGGTTGAACTGGCGGTGGCCCTCCACGCTGACCGCGGCGACCCGCGGTCTCAGCGCCGTCAAGGACTCGATCGCTTGTTCAATCTCGGATTCCTTCCGGATGATGCCGACCAGGTCGTTCATGGTCTGCTGAAGTTCCCGGTGCAGCGTGTACGGGTTCTCCCCGTCGTCCCGGTCGAAGGGGGCCAACGCGGCCTTGGCCGCCGCGTCCACCGACCCGGCCGCCGGTTCCGGAAGGACGCCGCCGAGCCCGGCAACATAGGTAGCCGCCCCCAGCCCGGCCCGGCGGCCGAACACCAGCAGGTCGGACAGTGAGTTGCCGCCGAGCCGGTTCGAGCCGTGCATGCCCCCGGCCACCTCGCCGCAGGCGAACAGACCCGGTACCCGGGCGGCGGCCGCGGTGTCCGGTTCGACCTGGATGCCGCCCATCACGTAGTGGCAGGTGGGGCCGACCTCCATCGGCTCCTTGGTGATGTCCACGTCGGCCAGCTCGGAGAACTGGTGGTGCATCGACGGCAGCCGGCGCTTGATCTCCTCGGCCGGCAGCCGGGTCGACACGTCCAGGAACACACCGCCGTGCGGGGTGTTGCGGCCCGCCTTCACCTCGGAGTTGATCGCCCGGGCCACCTCGTCCCGGGGGAGCAGTTCGGGCGGTCGCCGATGGTTCTCCGGGTCCTTGTACCAGCCGTCGGCCTCCTCCTCGGTCTCGGCGTACTTGGCGCGGAACACGTCGGGCACATAGTCGAACATGAACCGATTGCCCTCGGAATTGCGCAGCACGCCACCGTCACCGCGCACCGATTCGGTGACCAGGATGCCCTTCACGGACGGCGGCCAGACCATTCCGGTGGGATGGAACTGGATGAACTCCATGTTCACCAGCGCCGAGCCGGCCCGCAGCGCCAGCGCGTTGCCGTCACCGGTGTACTCCCACGAATTGCTCGTCACCTTGAACGACTTGCCGATGCCGCCGGTGGCCAGGATGATCGCCGGGGCGCGGAACACCACGAATGTCCCGGTCTCCCGGCGGTAGCCGAAAGCCCCGGCCACCGCGCCGGTGTCGTCCAGCAGTAGCTCGGTGACGGTGACCTCGGCGAACACCCGCAGGCCGGCGTCCTCGTCGGTCGGCGGTTCCTCGCCGGAGGCGACGGCCGTCCTTTCCTCATCCTGCCGCAGCGAGACGATCTTCTGCTGCAGCGTGCGAATGAGTTCGAGTCCGGTGCGGTCGCCCACATGTGCCAGCCGCGGGTACTCGTGACCGCCGAAGTTTCGCTGGCTGATCCGGCCGTCCGGGGTGCGGTCGAACAGTGCACCGTAGGTCTCCAGCTCCCAGACCCGGTCGGGTGCCTCCTGCGCGTGCAGTTCGGCCATCCGCGGATGATTGAGAAACTTCCCGCCCCGCATGGTGTCCCGGAAGTGCACCTGCCAGTTGTCCTTGGAGTTCGCGTTGCCCATGGACGCCGCGATGCCACCCTCGGCCATCACCGTGTGCGCCTTGCCGAACAGGGACTTGCAGACGATCGCGGTGCGCATCCCCGCCTCGCGGGCGGCGATCGCGGCGCGCAGGCCGGCCCCACCGGCCCCGACGATGACCACGTCGTAGTGGTGTTCCTCGCGGTCGGTCACGAAAGGGTGCCTCCTGGTGCGTATTCAGGGTCTGGGATCACGAGATCAGGTTCAGAAGAAGCGGAGATCACTGATCGTGCCGGAGGCCAGCAGCACGACGTAGAAGTCGGTCACCGCCAGCCAGATCAGCGACGCCCAGGCCAGTTCCATGTGTTTGGCGTTGAGCTTGGAGATCTGTTGCCAGGTCTTGTACCGGATCGGGTGCTTGGAGAAGTGCTTGAGCTTGCCACCCATGATATGCCGGCAGGAATGGCAGGACAGGGTGTAGAGCCAGATCAACCCGGCGTTGATCAGCAGGATGACCGTGCCCAGGCCCATGTGGCCCCATTCGCCCTGGGGATTGCGGAAACCCAGGATGGCGTCGTAGCTGAGGATGACGCCGAAGATCATCGCGACGAACCAGAAATACCGGTGCACGTTCTGCATGATCAGCGGGAACTGGGTCTCCCCGGAATACCGTTTGTGCGGCTCGGCCACGGCGCAGGCCGTCGGCGACTGCCAGAACGAGCGGTAATAGGCCTTGCGGTAGTAGTAGCAGGTGAGCCGGAAACCGAGCGGGAAGATCAGGATCAGCAGGGCGGGGGACAGCGGCCACCAGGAGATGGGTTGACCGAAGTCGCTGGCCTCGGGGACGCACTCGGTGGTGATGCACGGCGAATAGAACGGCGACAGGTACGGGGCGGCGTAGTAGCTCACCGGCCAGAACGCGCGGACCGTGCCGTAGACGACGAACAGGCTCAGCCCGATGAAGGTAACCAGTGGCGCGCGGCGCCAGTTGTCGGTACGGAGTGTGCGGGCGCCGATCCGGGCGCGGCCCGGGGTGTTGACGCCGCTCAACGGCTCTTCCCGTGATAGCCGCCCACGCCCTCCTGATCGGCGTCGTCACCCCACATGGACTGGTCGTACGGTTCGTCGCTGACCGTGTACATGGTCGTCGCGGCGGCCGGCGCCCCGACCGCCGCGGGAGTGCGCAGCGACTGCGCGTCGGTGACGTCGAGCTTGAGCCGCTCGAGGTCGTTGCACAGGCGTGCGACGATCGGGATCTTGCCGTGGGTATGGGACAGAACGGCGACCGCGGAGGCAAGCTCGTCGATCGAACGTTGCAGGGATTGGAGCGCGGAGTCGGTCATCGAGTCTCCCGGTCGGCAAAGCGAGAGTGATGATCTTCACCCTAGTCCGGCCGGGGTGCGCTGTCAGTTCGTGTGGTTGCTGTGTCCTGTGGTAACCGTGGCGGATGGAAAGTCGGATCGGGACGGGACGAGCCAAACCCGGCGCGCTGTTGCTGACCCCTGGGGCGGGGGCGGACCGTCGTCAGCGGACGCTGGTCGCCATCGATCTGGCGGTGGCGCCGCTGCCCTGCGAGCGGGTGGATTTCCCCTACCGGTTGCGCGGTGCACGGATGCCGGACAAGCCGGAGGTGGCGGTGGCGCATCTGGTGGATCAAGCCGGCGCCCTGGTCGCCCGCACCGGCATCGAGCCGGACCAGCTGGTACTCGGCGGACGGTCCTACGGAGGCCGGATGTGCTCGATGGCCGTGGCCCAGGGGCTGCCGGCCGCGGCGCTGGTGCTGTTGAGCTACCCGCTGCACCCGCCGGGCAAGCCCGACCGGTTGCGGACCGAACACTTCCCCGACATCTCCGTTCCGGTGCTGACCGTCTCCGGGCGTGGGGATCCGTTCGGCTCGCCGGAGGAGTTCGAGCGGGAGTTGGCGGCGATCCCCGGGCCGGTGACGACCGTGTGGCTACCCGGTTCCCACGATCCGCGCCGATACGGCGAGGTGGCCCGCATCGTCGCCGAATGGCTGACCGGCCTCGAGACGATCGACTCCAAGGTCTCTTGTTGATGGCGCAGACCGCTCGCGTGTTGATGGCGCAGACCGCTCGCGTGTTGATGGCGCAGACCGCTCGCGTCTTGATGGCGCAGACCGCTCGCGCGGAACATCGGGTCGCTCCCAGCGACCGAAAGTTCCGCGGCTTCCCGCCAACCGGCGCCTTTGGGCTGCCCGGACCGCTCGTGCGGAACATCCGGTCGCTCCCTGACCGCCCTCCTTATGCGCCTGATGGCGGCCTCGCAAACTCGGCCGACTAACCTGACAGGGTCGAGAGCGTGACGAACCCGGCGGACGCGAGTACGGGCAGGATCAGGTACATCAGCACCGCGGTCACCGGGCGCTTGTAGCTGTCCGTTCCGACCATCGCGATCGCCGCCAGCACGATGATGCAGCCGGCCATGATCAGGGTCGTGGTCCACACGGTGGGTCTCCTCCCGACTGCGCGGCGCGATCACCGGCGCCCGACATTCTGCCCGATGCATCCGCGGTGGGCGCCCGCGGTGTCCGCGTCGGGCGGGAAATCGGTGCTGGCGCACTACTGTGCGATCATGCGCGGCGCGAAGGAAGGTGCGGCCGACGGCGTCGGCGCCCGCCCGAGCGCGCCCACCCTGGAGGACGTGGCCACGGTCGCCGGGGTTTCCCGGTCGACGGCCTCCCGGGCCATCAACGGCGAGGCCAAGGTGAGTCCGCAGGCCCGTGCGGCAGTGGCCGCGGCGGTGGTGCAGCTGGGGTTCACGCCCAACCAGGCGGCCCGCACCCTCGTCACACAACGCACCAACGCGGTCGCGCTGGTCGTTCCCGAGCCCGACGAGCGCATCCTGGCCGACCCGTTCTTCGGCGCGGCCATTCAGGGCCTGTCCACCGCCTTGGCCGACACCGAACTGCAGCTGGTGCTGCTGATGGCCCGGATGGGGGGGTCGGCCGACCGCACGGTCCGTTATCTGCGGCACGGGCATGTGGACGGCGCAGTGATCGTGTCCCATCACAAGTCCGACGATTTCGAACGGGCGCTGGTCGAGTCCCGGCTGCCGAGCGTGTCCGTGGGCCGGCCGTGGCACCTGCCGGACCGGCTCAGCTACGTCGACACGGACAACCGGCTGGGCGGCGAGCTGGCCACCGAGCACCTGATCTCTGCGGGGTGCCGGCGCATCGGCACCGTCGCCGGCCCGACCGACATGACCGCGGCCGAGGACCGGCTGTCGGGTTGGCGCAGCGCCCTGACCAGGGCCGGGCGGTCGGCCGACGCAGTCGAGTTCGGCGACTTCACCACCCCCGGCGGGGCGGCGGCCACGCAGCGACTGCTGGCCGCCCACCCGGACCTGGACGGGATCTTCGTGGCGTCCGACCTGATGGCGGCGGGGGCGCTGGCCGTGCTCCGGGCGGCCGATCGGTCGGTGCCCGGCGACATCGCCGTCGTCGGGTACGACGACTCCGCGGTCGCCGTGGTCACCGATCCACCGCTGACCACCGTCGTCAACCCGGTCGCGGCGATGGCACGGACCGCCGGCGCCCTGCTTCTGGCGCAGATCGAAGGCACCGCCGGGACCTGTGCGCCGGTGATCTTCCCGCCGCAGCTTGTCGTCCGCGCCTCGGCCTGAGCGCGGCTCGCCCGACCCGGCCAGTTCGAGCTGGGTTAGCCTTCCAGTCCCGGCGTGAACGATCCGCGCCGGGGACGACGGCTCCGTCCGCTTCGGGGCGGGCCCTGAGTTTCGGGAGCAAAGATGGCTTCTCGTGTTGCCAGTACGCAATGGAGCGGTGGTCTGCAGGACGGTTCCGGCCAGGTCACCCTGGTCAGTTCCGGCACCGGCACCTTCGATGTCAGCTTTCCGCGGCGCACCGCGGACGAGGCCGAGGGTGTGACCAGCCCTGAGGAACTGATCGCCGCCGCGCATTCCTCCTGCTACTCGATGGCGCTGTCCGGCGACCTCACCAAGGCCGGCGGCACCGTCGCGAGCCTGGTCACCGAGGCCGAGGTCAAGCTCGGGCCGGACCCGGCCGGCGGGTTGCGGATCACTGAGATCAAGCTGACCGTCCGGGGCCAGGTCGCCGGGCTGGACAACGACGAGTTCGTCAAGGTGGCCGAGGGGGCCAAGGTCGGCTGCCCGGTCTCCAAGGCGCTGACCGGGACAACCATCACGCTCGATGCCGCCCTGGCCTGAGCAACCCGCGCTCCGACCTGCGGCGACGCCCCACCGGTTGGGCGTCGCCGCGCGCGCGAGGACGGCCCGTCCACCGCGGCAGCCGCAATCGCCGCGCCCAGGGCGTCGCCGCGCGCGCGTGGACGGCCCGGCAATACGATCTGCGCATGGTGAGTAACGGACTGGAATCATCCCGTCGCCTGATGGCGCAGGGCGGCGTTCATCCGCGGGCGATCGCGGTTTTTGCCCATTCATACGAGATACTGGCCTCCGGCGAGACCGGCCTGCTGCCGGAGACCGATCTGGAGCCGGTGGCCGAACTGCCGCGGCTCGCCGACCTGGACACCTCCCCGGAGGCGGAGAAGGGGGCCATGGCCGCCACCGCGGTGGTCAAGCTCAACGGCGGTCTCGGCACGTCGATGGGCATGGACAAGGCCAAGTCGCTGCTGGAGGTGCGGCCCGGCAAGAGCTTCCTGGACATCATCGCCGAGCAGATCCTGGCCCTGCGGACCGAATACGGCGTCGGCCTGCCGGTGGTGTTCATGGACAGCTTCCGCACGTCCGAGGACACGCTCAAAGCGGTGGCCGCCCATCCCGGCCTGGAGATCGACGGGCTGCCACTGGACTTCCTGCAGAACCGCGAGCCCAAGTTGCGCTCCGACGACCTGACCCCGGTCAGCTGGCCGGCCGACCCGACCCTGGAATGGTGCCCGCCCGGTCACGGCGACATCTACACCGCCCTGGACGGCAGCGGTCTGCTCCGGGCCCTGCTGGACAAGGGCTACCGGTACCTGTTCGTGTCCAACGCGGACAACCTGGGAGCCCGTCCCGATCCGCGGCTCGCGGCGTGGTTCGCGCAGTCCGGTGCCCCGTTCGCCGCCGAGTTCTGCCGGCGCACCGCCGCCGACCGCAAGGGCGGACACCTGGCCCGCCGCGCCGCCGACGGTCAGCTGGTGCTGCGTGAGTCCGCGCAGACCCGGCCCGAGGACGAGGACGCGTTCGGCGACATCGACCGGCACAAGTTCTTCAACACCAACAACCTGTGGCTCGACCTGGCCGCGCTCGACGCCGTCATGCAGGCCAACGACGGCGTCCTCGGGCTGCCGATCATCCGCAACGTCAAGACGGTGGACCCGGCCGACCCATCTTCCCCCGAGGTCATCCAGATCGAGACCGCGATGGGTGCCGCGATCGGCGTGTTCGAGGGTGCGGCGGCGATCGAGGTGGACCGGAGCCGTTTCCTCCCGGTGAAGGCGACCAGCGACCTGCTGGTCCTGCGGTCGGATGCGTATGAGCTGGTCGACGGGGCCCAGGTGCGGCTGGTGCCGTCCCGCACCGCCGCCCCGCTGGTCGAGCTGGACAAGCCGTACAAGTTGGTCGGCGACTTCGACGCGCGGTTCCCGCACGGCGCCCCGTCGCTGGTCGACTGTGAGACGTTGACGGTCCAGGGCGACTGGACGTTCGGTCGGAACATCAAGGCGGTCGGGGTGGCCTCGGTGCCGGTCGCCGGGTCGCCGGGCACCATCGCCGACGGGACCGTGCTGGGAGCGTAGCGGGGGTTGACGCAGCCGTTGGGTGGCGCCGTCGTTGGGTTGATGCGGCCGCGGAGATCGGCGCCGGTGCCGACTCTGGTGGTCTCCGTAGCTTGCGCTGATCCAAAACCCGCTGGATCGGACAAAACGGCGCCGGGAATGAGCCTTGGATCAGCGGTTGATCCGGGGGGGTGCAAATACGGGCTGTTCGGATACTTCGGTCACCGAGGGTTCGACTGAACGGCCGGGCGGCCCGGAGCGGCCGTTCCATCAGGGTGAACCCGCGGCTCGGCGCCTGACAACCGCACGCTTGGCTCCGAGATCCACGTGAGCAGCCTTCTTGGACTGCTGGTGCGGATCTCGGATCGGCTTGCCAGAACCGGGCTGATCATCTCGGCACCGAACCGTACAATTCGGGCGCGCTTTCGCCGCGTTGATCAGCGCGGCGGCAGATCAACGGCGGCCAAAGCGGCCGTTCCGGGATATTTCAGGACTCCTGAGGGTTCGACCGGACGACGCGGTGCGACGCCGAGCGCGATGCTGCGGCCGCGGCCGCACCGATGCCGCCCACGAGCGATGAGTTCGCCGCGGCCGCCCGGTCGATCCACCCGGATATCCCGGACCAAGGAGACGACCCAAGGAGACGACGATGCCCGAATTCGACCTGATGCCCGCGGCGACCAACCTTGGACGGCTGGTGCGGCAGGTCCCCGATGACCGGCTCGGCGACCCCACGCCCTGTCCGGACTTCACCGTCGGCGACCTGGTCGAGCACATCGGCGGACTGGCGCTGGCCTTCACCGCGGCCGCGCACAAGGAGCGAGGCCCGCTGAACCAGGCGGCCCCGAACCCGGACGCCGCGCGACTTCCCGCGGACTGGCGTCTCCGGATCCCGGCCGACCTGGCGGCTCTGGGCGCCGCCTGGCGCGATCCCGATGCGTGGACCGGAATGGCCACGGCCGGCGGGGTGACCATGCCCGGCGACGTCACCGGTTTGGTCGCCCTGGACGAGATCGTCCTGCACGGCTGGGACCTGGCCGCGGCGACCGGCCTGCCTTACGACGTCGAGCAGCCCCAGCTGGCGGCGGTGCACGGGTTCGTGGCCTCGTTCGGCCCGGATCCGGAATCCCGTGCCGGTCTGTTCGGGCCAGTCATTGAGGTGCCGGCGAGCGCCCCGCTGCTGGATCGGGTGCTGGGGTTGGCCGGGCGGGATCCTGGCTGGAGTGCCCCGCCCCGCGGGTGAGCCCGATCAGCCGGGCAGCCTTCAATTCCGTTTCCGCCCATTCGGCCTGCGGGTCCGATGACCAGGTGATGCCGGCGCCGGTGCCGAAGTGCAGGACACCGGACCCGTCGGCGGCCACGGCGGCGAAGAAGGTGCGGATGGCCACCGCCAGCCGTGCGCGGCGGCGGTCGCCGTCGACGAATCCGAACGTGCCGCAGTACACCTGCCGCGGCACCGGTTCCAGCTCGGCGATCACCTCCAGGGCCCGGATCTTCGGCGCCCCCGTCACCGACCCGGGTGGGAATGTCGCGGCCAGGATCTCGCCCCAGCCCACGCCCTGCGCCGGTCGGGCGGTCACCGTCGACACCAGATGGGCCAGTCCCGGGTGCTCCTGCCGGGCGAGCAATTCGGTCACCACCACCGATCCCGGGCGGGCGATCCGGCCCAGGTCGTTGCGGACCAGGTCGGTGATCATGATGTTCTCGGGATGGTCCTTGTCCGCGAACGGTTCCCCCGGCCCGGTGGTGCCCTTGATCGGCGACGAGGCCAGCCGATCACCGTCCCGGGCCAGGAACAGTTCGGGGGAGGCGCTGACGATCCAGGATCGGCCCAGGTGCAGCACCCCCGCCCACGGCGCCGGGTTCCCCCGGGCCAGCCGATGCGCCAGCACCAACGGATCCGCCGCCCGCCCCAGGGGCGAACTGAGCAGCCGGCACAGGTTCACCTGGTAGACGTCGCCTGCCGCGATGTGCTCCCGGATCCGCCGCACCCCGTCGACGTAGGCGTCCCGGTCCAGGCTCGACCGCCAGGCCAGGTCCCGGCCGGGCCAGCTGCCGGTCGGTGCGGGAAGGCCCGTCCGCGTCACCCGGCCGAACCGGTAGCCGGTGAGCGCGCCCTCGAACGTGCCGACCACCGCCCACCATCCGTGGTCCAGCACGGATGGGTCGACGCGCAGGTCCGCCACCTCGACCAGGTCGCAGGCCAGCAGACCGCCGACGTGGGCGAAGGGCGCAGTGATCGTCATCGCGGCCCAGCGTAGAGCGGCTGACCGGGTCGACCGGCGATACTGCAGGGATGGCTTCCGAATCGATCCAGCCACCGACCAGGCTCGGCACGCGCACGGCCTACCGCAACCCGTGGTTGTCCGTGCGCGAGGACACGCTGGTGCTGGCCGACGGTTCCACCGGCATCTACGGCGTCGTCGACAAGGACGACTACGCGCTGGTGATTCCCGAGGAGAACGGCGGGTTCCACCTGGTCGAGCAGTTCCGACACGCGGTCGGCCGGCGTTCGTGGGAGTTCCCGATGGGCGGCTGGGGACCCGGCAAGTCCGGCTCACCGCAGGATCTGGCCCGGCAGGAACTGCTCGAGGAGACCGGGTTCACCGCGGCCGGCTGGCGGCGCCTGGGGTCCCGCCTGCACGGCTCGACCGGGTTCTGCTCGCAGGGGTTCGCCGTGTGGCACGCCACCGACCTCACCCCCGGCCGGCCCGACCGCGAGATCACCGAGGCCGACATGGAGCAGGCCTTCGTCAGCGAGCAGGAGTTCCGGCGGATGATCGCCGACGGCCGGATCTTCGACGCGCCGACCATCACCGCCTACGCCATGCTCCGGTTGGTGGGCTGATCGGGGCGGGCCGCGCCGCCGGCGCACCGTAGACTGCTGGGCGCGTGCGCCCGGTGGACAAGGCCCGGCCGCGACAAGTTTCCGGGAGGCAGGGTGACGGACGGCGCCGCGTCCCCGCCCCGCAATCTGGACCGGATCCTGACGATCCCGAACCTGCTGTCGTTCCTGCGGCTGCTGGGCGTCCCGTTGTTCCTCTACCTGCTGCTGGTGGTCGAAAGCGACGCATGGGCGTTGGTGGTGCTGGCCGTCAGCGCCATCACCGACTGGGCCGACGGCAAGCTCGCCCGGCTGCTCAACCAGTACAGCCGGCTGGGCGAGCTGCTCGACCCGGCCGCCGACCGGCTCTACATTCTGGCCGCGCTGGTCGGCTTCGTCGTCCGCGGCTTCATCCCGTGGTGGGTGGCCGCGTTGATCATCGGCCGGGACGTGGTGCTGGCCGCCGCGCTGCCCGTCCTCAAGCGGTACGGCTATACCGCGCTGCCCGTGCACTACCTGGGCAAGGCGGCCACCTTCTGCCTGCTCTACGGCCTGCCGTTCCTGCTGCTGGGCCAGAGCACGCGGGACTACGTGGTCGGCCAGGTCTGCCTGCCGATCGCCTATGCGTTCATCGCCTGGGGCACCGTCATGTATCTGTGGTCCGGGGGGATCTACCTGGGCCAGGTGGTCTGGATCGTCCGAAACTGTCCCCTGGCGCCGAAGTACCGGCCAGCGTGAGCGAGCCGAAGGCCGGCCGGCCGCCGCCGTCGCGGAACGCCATCGCACCGCTGCTGGAGACGCTCGGTCGCGACCATCTGGATCCGGGTTACGCGCAGGCCGCCGCCCGCAAGCGTGCGGCCGCCGACGGCGGCACGCCGAAGACCGGCGCCGGACGTTCGACCCGACGGCTCGTGCTGGTCGTGGTGGGCTGCCTGGTGGCCGGCGCGGTGCTGGGCGTGGCCGCCTCGCGCACCGAGAGCAACCAGCCACGGGCGGAGAACACCCGGTCGGCGCTGCTGCAGGACATCGACCGGGCGCAGGTACGCCAGTCGGAGATGGAGTCCGCCGCCGCCGACCTGGCTGATCAGTTGCGGGCCGGCCAGTCTGCGGCCGGCGCGGCCGGACCCCTCGCCCAGGTCACCGAACTGGAGAACCGGGGTCAGCTGACTCCGGTCACCGGTCCCGGGCTGCGGGTCGTGCTCAACCAGCCGTCCGCCGACCAGGGACAGGATCGCACCGTCATCCTCGATCGCGACCTGCAACTGTTGGTCAACGACCTGTGGGCGGCGGGGGCCGAGGCGATCTCGATCGGCGGCGTCCGGCTGACCACCCGCAGCGCGATCCGACAGGCCGGTGGAGCGATCCTGGTGGACAACCGTCCGGTGTTCTGGCCGCTGTCCGTCGAGGCGATCGGCGACTCATCGGCGATGCAGGTGAAATTCATCAGCAGCCCGGCCCAGGGGCGGTTCTCCTCCTTCGCGCAGCTCTACGACATAGAGTTCGACGTGTCCGCGCAACCGGACCTGAGTCTGCCGGGGGGCACCGCGCCGGACCTGCAGCATGCGCAGCCGCCGAGCTCGACCGCCGTATCGACGGCTGTGCCGACCGGATGAACCGACCTGTCCCCAGGTCCGCCGAGGAGCTGAAACGATGTACGCGCTGATCGCCCTGATCGTCGGCGTGGTGGTCGGGTTGCTGGTGCATCCGACGGTCCCCGAATGGCTCGCCCCTTACCTGCCGATCGCGGTGATCGCGGCGCTGGACGCGGTCTTCGGTGGGCTGCGGGCCAAGCTGGACGACATCTTCGACGCGAAGGTGTTCGTGGTCTCGTTCATCGCGAACGTGCTCGTCGCGGGCTTCATCGTGTTCCTCGGCGACCAGCTCGGCGTCGGCACGCAGCTGTCCACCGCCGTGGTCGTCGTCCTCGGGATCCGGATCTTCGGCAACGCCGCCGCCATTCGCCGGCACATCTTCAAGGCATGACGGGCGATCAGGCCCCGCCGGCGCCGGCATCGCCCGAGCCCGAAGGCTCGGGCACCGCCCGGACCGGGCCGGTCTCCGCGGGCGGGCCGGGTTCAGCGGGCGCGCCGGTCTCCGCGGGTGGGCCGGGCAAGGGGAGATGGAGCGGCGCGGGCGCCCACCTGCTGATCGCCGTGCTGTGCGCGCTGCTCGGCTTCGCGGTGGTGCTGCAGGTGCAACGGACGGCCGCCGGGGACACCCTGGCGACCACCCGGCCGGACGACCTGGTGTTGATCCTGGACGAGCTGCAGCGCCGGGAGGACGCCCTGAACACCGAGATCGCCGGCCTGCAGGAGAGTCTGGCCCGGCTGCAGCGCAGCGGCGAGTCCAGCGAGGAGGCGCTCGCGGAGGCCCAGCGGCAATCCGAGGCCCTGGGCATCCTCGCGGGCACGCTGCCCGCGGCCGGACCCGGCGTCACCATCACCATCACCGACCCCGACCGCCGGGTCAGCCCCGAGGTGTTGCTCGACGCAGTCCAGGAGCTGCGCAACGCCGGGGCCGAGGCCTTCGCGGTCGGTCCGGTGCGGATCGGCGTGGACTCGGCATTCACCGGGTCCGGCGGCGCGGTGACCCTCGACGGCCAGCAGCTGGTGGCCCCGTACACGATCACCGCGATCGGCGATCCGCCCACCCTGGCCGCCGCGCTGGCCATCCCGGGTGGCGTGCTCGACACGGTCCGCCGGGCGGGCGGCACGATGGAAGTGACCCAATCCGACAGCCTGGTTGTCGACGCCTTGCGACCGGCCCGCGAACCGCTCTACGCTCGCCCCGCCCGATGACCATCGCTGCTGCTCAGCCAGGCCGTAGTCGGATGCTGCGCCAGAAGAAAGGCCGCCAACGTGATCCCTGAGGACCTGCGGTACAGCCCCGAGCACGAATGGGTGCGCG
The DNA here is from genome assembly GCA_036524715.1 of Nakamurella sp. GTDB lineage: Bacteria > Actinomycetota > Actinomycetes > Mycobacteriales > Nakamurellaceae > Nakamurella. Next base: position 26,869 of record DATDBV010000413.1, read on the forward strand.
CCCGCGACGGTGGCGAGACCACGGACGGGGTGACCGTGGCCCGGGTCGGGATCACCGACTACGCCCAGAACTCGCTCGGCGACATCGTGTTCGTCCAGATGCCGGAACCCGGGACCACCGTCGAGCCGGGCGACGCGATCGGCGAGGTGGAGTCGACCAAGTCCGTGTCCGAGATCTTCGCGCCGCTGGGCGGCACCGTCGTCGCCCGCAACGACGCCCTCGACTCGTCCCCGGAAGTCGTCAACAGCGACCCCTACGGCGACGGCTGGATGATCGAGATCGAGCTGACCGATCCCGCGCAACTCGACGAGCTGCTCGACGCCGGCGGCTATGCGGCCATCATCGGCGAGGAATGAACCGGGCCTGCCCGCGCTGCGACACGCCGGAACGGCACGGTACGGTCGTGACAACTGATACGTCGTGTTCGGGCACGCAAGCCACGGCGATACGAAGGAGTGTCTGGTGACTGAGAGTGACCGCGGGCCTGGAGCTTCGCCCGCGTCATCGTCAGCAGGGTCCGCGGCGTCGGACTCCACGTCGATCTTCGCCGGCGGGCTGTTCGGTGCCGCCGAGGCCGAGTCGGGCGATGACGTCATCGGTGGGGTCGACGGACTGTCATCCGGGACCGCGCTCCTGGTGGTCAAGCGCGGACCGAACGCCGGGTCCCGGTTCCTGCTGGATCGCGACAAGATCACCGCGGGCCGCCACCCGGAGAGCGACATCTTCCTCGACGACGTCACCGTGTCCCGCCGACACGCCGAGTTTCGACGGACCCCCGAGGGTTACGAGGTGGCCGATATAGGTTCATTGAACGGCACCTATGTCAACCGCGAGCCCATCGAGGTGTCCCCGCTGACCAACGGCGACGAGGTGCAGATCGGCAAGTTCCGGCTGGTGTTCCTGTCGGGCGACCAGGCCCAGGGCGACATCAGGTCATGAGCGAAGCCGGTCTGCGCAGCGGACCGACGGCGTTGTCGGGGTGGGGATTGTTCGACTGTGGTCGTTCACGGGTCGCGGCTGACCGGGTCCGGCCAGTTGATCGCGAACGAGTCCGGGTGAGTTCACGATGACCACGTCTCTAGCCGAATCCGACATGCCACCGAAGTCGACCTTGTCCATCGGTGCGGTGATGACCCGGCTCAAGCCGGAGTTCCCCGAGGTCTCCATCTCCAAGATCCGGTTCCTGGAGTCCGAGGGACTGGTGACGCCGCACCGCACGCCCGCCGGGTACCGCCAGTTCAGCCAGGCGGACGTCAGCCGGCTGCGCTACGTGCTGGCCGCCCAGCGCGACCAGTACCTGCCGCTGAAGGTGATCAAGGATCATCTCGACGCGATCGACCGGGGTCTGGAGCCGGCCGTGCCGCAGGCCCGGCTGCCCGGCGCGGCCGAGCCCACCCGGGATGTGCCCGCCCCCCGCGACTTCGCGGTCGGCGCCGAGGTGCGGATGACCCGCAACGAGCTGATCGCGCACTCCGGCCTGGATGCCACCTCCCTGGCCGAGCTGGAACAGTTCGGGCTGCTGTCCGCGGGTCCGGGCGGCTATTTCGACGCCGATGCGGCGTCCGTCGCGGCGACCGCGGCCGAGTTGCTGGCCGTCGGCCTGGAACCCAGGCACCTGCGTTCGTTCCGCACCGCGGCCGATCGGGAGGCCACCCTGATCACCCAGCTGGTTTCGGCCCAGGCGCGGCAGCGGGACCCGGACGCCAGGGAGCGGGCCGGGGCCGAGGCGGCCCAGCTGGCGGCGACGATTCTTCGTCTGCACACCCGGCTGGTCAAGGCCGGTTTGCGGCGTGATCTCGGTCGCTGACGGCCGTCCGTGCCGATCCCCTTTCCGGTCCCGACCGGGGCCCGTCGCGGACGCGGCCGGGCGTGTAGCGTTTCGAGGTGACGGAGAAAGGCACACCGAGATGATCGAGATGCGGATCGTCGGCGTCCGGGTCGAAATGCCGACCCAGCAGCCGATTCTGATGCTGACCGAGGTCAACGGTCCGCGCAGCCTGCCGATCCTGATCGGCTCCGCCGAGGCCACCGCGATCGCCATGCACCAGCAAGGGGTCCGCCCGCCGCGGCCGCTCACCCACGACCTGCTGGGCAACGTCATTTCCGCGCTCGGGCGCTCGGTGACGCAGGTGCGCGTCGTCGACTTCCGCGAGGGCACCTTCTTCGGTGAGCTGGCCTTCGACAACGGCACCACCGTGTCGGCGCGCCCGTCCGACGCCATCGCCCTGGCCGTCCGGATCGAGATCCCGGTCTTCGTCGAGGAGTCCGTGCTCGCCGAGGCCGGCATCGTCATCCCGGAAGCAGTCGACGAGGACGGCGCCGAGGACGGTGCGGAGGCGGAGGACGCGGAGGACGAGGTCGAGCGATTCCGCGAGTTCCTCGATTCGGTGTCCCCGGACGACTTCGGCGGCGAGCAGAAGCCCTGACGGGCGGTTCCGGTCACGGAACGATAACCCTCAAGGCGAGGGTGAGGACACGCCCGCCCGGACGTTGACCCCCGGGGCGAGCGGGCCTACCGTCAACGAGTCACGTGCGTGTAGTTCGGTTCGCTTGAGAGAGGTGGCGGGATGGTCGAGCAGGAGCAAGCCGCACTGTTCCCGAACACCTTGCTGCCGGACGATCA
>DATDBV010000414.1:0-8624 GCA_036524715.1 Nakamurella sp.
CGGGATCGACGTCGCGTTCCTCTACGACCCCCGCGAGTTCGAGGTCCCCGACGGGGAGGTGTTCTTCCACGTCGTGATGCGGCGCAACGCCACCCGGGAGATCGTTCAGGTCAATTTCCGCACCCGTCCGGGCGGTCGGACGTGGGCGGTGTTCGGCAACCACTGGCCCTCCCGCAGCGGCGGGCAAGCCGAGTCCGCCGGCTACCGGGGCATCGCCGGGGAGACGCTCGCGTACTTCCACCAGCGCGCTCTCGAGGTGCACGGAACCGCGACGCCGACGCTGGCGATGGGCGATTTCAACGACGAACCGTTCGACCCCTCACTGGTCATCCACGCGCTGAGCACTCGGCAGCGGCAACGGGTGCTGCTGGCCGACACGCCCCGGTTGTGGAACCTGATGTGGCCGATCACGGGCATCGCGGACGGTTCGTTCTACTTCGACAACCAGCCGAACATGTTGGATCAGTTCCTGGTCAACAAGTACATGGTGGTCGAGCAGGCGGCACTGCGGGCCGAACCGGCGTCCGTGCGGATCCTGCGGCTCCCCGAGGCGGTCGCGCAGGGGCCCTATCCCAAGCCGCGGCCGTTCGGCGGCATGGGCGATCCGGTCGACCCGAAGGGCTTTTCGGACCACTTCCCGATCGTCATGCAGGTCACCGAGGCGGATTGAGCCGGTGTGGCTCGACGGCCGGCGCAGCCGGCCGGCAGCGTCAGATCAGATGGCATCGGGCCAGCGCGCCAGCTGCACCGACGCGGCGTAGGCCGAGCGCAGGAATTCCAGTAGGTAGGTGTCCGGGTCGGCGGCGGTGCGGACCGCCGTGTACGGGAGCAGGAACTCGCCGAGCGAGCCGTCGAAGTAGGCGGCCTCCGGACGGATCGGGTACGACCGGTAGCCGTCCGGTTCGGGGTAGGCGTACGCGTAGAAGGCGCCCTCGTCGGCACCGCCCGGCCAGTAGCCGCAGGATGCCAGTTCCCGGTTGTAGGCCTCGTGCATGATGCGGTCCGCGCAGTTCGGCACACCGCCCGGGTGGATCGGGGCGGTGCGGCCGGAGAACCGGGTGACCGCCAGATCGAAGGCACCCCAGAAGAAGTGGACCGGGCTGCCCTTGCCGGTGAACTCGCCGCGGAACCGGCGCAAGACGCGATCGGTACTGACCAGGGACAACCAGAAGCGGTGCATCGCCACCGCGTCGTAACTGCGATGGACGTTGTCGTCGGCGAACGGGATCGCGACGGGCAACTCGACCGGTCGGGGCAGGATCGACACATCCACCCGCAGGTCGGACAGCACCTCGCGGAACCGGCGGTAGAAGGCGGCCACCGTCATCGGTTCGAGCGCGAAGGACCCGGTCTCACCGCGGGTGGTCCGCACGATCAACTCGTGCCCGACGAAGTCGAACTCGACCTCCAACCCGATGTCTTGATACGGCATGAGCGACGTGGTCAGGCCGGTCGCGTTCACGTACAGCGGCACCTGCCACCAGTGATTCTCCGGTGCCGCCAACGCCAGTCGTACCTTGCCGACGATCTGCGTCCACAGGTGGACGGTGTCCCGGGTGTCCTGCCAGGACGCCACCGGGAGCTCAGGCCATGGTTCGGTCATCGGTCTCCTTCCGGCACGTCGGGTCTCGACCGTGCCGGAAGGAAGTCTTCCCGATGCGGTTCTCGCTCACACACCGGTCGGGGTGGGTCAGCGAAGTGAACCCAGCTGCCGCTGCGCCACGACCAGCAGCTCGTTGCGCATCGTCTGCGACGGCGCCTCGGCGATCGCCTTGTTGATCAGGCGGCGGGACCGGCGCTCCTCGAACCGCTCGGTCACCGACTTCCGGGTCATCCTCATTGCTCCTGCGCTCCTTCGTCCACGCATCGTATTTCGATCATCTTGGACACTTGTAACGACGCGGTGACACCTACGAAAGATGCCCGAAATGAGTGTGAACCCACTCACCCGTCTGGACAGCGGGGTTTGGACGTGCTTAAGCCGATCGGGCGAGCACGTGGAACCCGACCCACCACCAGGCGAGAAGCGCGATGACGCGCCCGATCCGGCGGCGGGTGGCGCTGTCGGCCAGCTCGGACACCGTGGCGACCGCGGTCGGCCGCCGATGGGACAGCAGAACCAGCGTGAGCAACGCGACACCGAGCACGACGTAGCCGGTCAGGATCACGGTCCGGTTGGTCACCGGCGCACCAGCGCGACCCCGGCGGCGAACCAGACCAGGTAGCCGACGAACCGGAACCACCAATGCGGACCGGCCAGCGGGCTGACGATCGAGCTGATCGTCGGATAGTCGTCCCGCGGCGATCTGAGCAACGCGATCAGCTCCCAGGCAGTACCCACGACGAGGACCGCCAGCCAGGGCAGGATCCGGCGAAGCCCGATGCGTGGACCACCCGGTCGCTCCGGCCGGCGCAGCCCGACCCAGCCGGCGACGGCCAGCGGCGGGACGGTGGCCAGCATGGCCGGCCAGGTCAACGGCGTGAACACAGCCGCCACCGCCGCGTAGCCGAATCCCACGCCGATCCAGAGCACCAGTCGAGAGTAGGGGCCCGACCACCTGGGCGACCCGTCCGGCACGACCAGGGCACCGCACAATGTGGATGGATCGGCGTCCCACTCGCACTCCCGCTCCCACGAGCCGATGAGTACCGTGCACGCCGACGGTCAACTACTGCGACCGCCTCCACCGACGGAAGGAACCCAGATGTCCACCACCCTGAACCCGTACCTGAACTGGCGTTCCTCGGCGCGGGAGGCGATGGAGTTCTACCGGACGGTCTTCGGCGGGGAACTGACCGCCAGCACGTTCAAGGAGTACGGGATGCCCATCGACGCCGACGAGGAGGGCCTGATCATGCACAGCCAACTGGTCACACCCGACCTGACCCTGATGGGCGCCGACGTGCCCAAGCAGATGCCATGGACGGAGGGCTCGAACGGATCCATCTCGTTGTCCGGGGGTGCCGAGGACGAGGAACAGTTGCGCGGCTTCTGGACGGGCCTGTCCGACGGAGCGACCGTCACCGCGCCGCTGGACAAGGCGCCGTGGGGTGACACATTCGGGATGTTGGTGGACAAGTTCGGCGTGAACTGGCTGGTCAACATCGCCGGCTCGCCGTCCTGACGGCGTCCGCGTTCGGATCGTGCGTCCGGTGCCGTCGGACATAGAGTGCGTCGATGGCCCTGGACGACTTCCCCCGCTATCCCCTGCTGTTCGGTCCCAGCCCTGTGCACCGGCTGGATCGGCTCTCCGATCACCTGGGCGGCCCATCGATCTGGGCCAAGCGCGAGGACGTCAACTCCGGCCTGGCCTTCGGCGGCAACAAGACCCGCAAGCTGGAGTACCTCGTTCCGGACGCCCTCGCCCAGGGCGCGGACACGCTCGTCTCCATCGGCGGCGTGCAGTCCAACCACACCCGGCAGGTCGCCGCGGTAGCCGCCAAACTCGGCCTCAAAGCCGTACTGGTGCAGGAAAGGTGGGTGGACTGGGACGACCCGGTCAACGACAAGGTCGGCAACATCCTGCTGTCCCGGATCATGGGCGCCGACGTGCGGCTGGATCCCAGCGGTTTCGGCATCGAGTTCAAGGACAGCTGGCAGCGGGCCCTTGACGACGTCCGCCGCGGCGGCGGGGTGCCCTACGCCATCCCGGCCGGCGCATCCGACCACCGCCTCGGCGGTCTCGGGTTCGCCAACTGGGCGTACGAGGTGGCCCGGCAGGAGGCCGAACTCGGCGTCTTCTTCGACACGATCATCGTCTGCAGCGTCACCGGCTCCACCCACGCCGGGATGATCGCCGGCTTCGCCGGGCAGGACCGGCCGCGCCGGGTGCTGGGCATCGACGCGTCGGCCAAGCTCGACGAGACCCGCGAGCAGGTCGCTCGGATCGCCCGGAACACCGCCGAGCTGATCGGGCTCGGCCGCGAGCTGCGCGACGACGAGATCACCGTGCTGGAGGGTTGGGCCGGCGACCTCTACGGCATCCCGGTGCAGTCCACGATCGACGCCATCACCCTGACCGGCCGACTGGAGGGCATGATCATCGACCCGGTGTACGAGGGGAAGTCCATGGCCGCGCTGATCGACCTGGTCAAGCAGGGTGAGATCGGGCCCGAGTCCACCGTTCTGTACGCGCATCTGGGCGGGCAACCGGCACTGAACGCCTACTCCGGGATCTTCGGATGAGCGGACCCGGGTCGTTCCCCGACGATCTGGCACACTCGACGAGGAGCCGCTGTTCGGGTTCGCCGATCCGCCGGTCACCCGTTCTGCATCTTCGTCGCGGACCTGTCCGTGGTCAGCTGAGAATCGACTGCCCGCCCACGATCTCGGCCCACTCCGGCTCGGCGAGCCGCCGCCGGTAGGCCGCCGGGCTCTGCCCGTACTCGCGGGTGAAGGCCGCGCTCAGGGCGAATCCCGAGGAATACCCGACCCGGCCCGCGATGGCGTCCAGGGTCAGCGCCCGCTCGGCCAGTAGGTCCCGCGCCAGGGCGAGCCGCCACCGGGCCAGGTAGCGCAGCGGAGGTTGGCCGACCAGCCGGTGGAACCGGGCGGCGAGAGTGGCCCGGGACACCGCGCCGAGCTTGGCGAGATCGCTGACGGTCCAGGCATTCTCGGTCCGTGTGTGGATGGCGTCCAGGGCGGCCGCGACCGCGGGATCGGTGACACCGGCCAGCCAGGGCGCGCCACTCGGCGGGTTCGCCGCCGCCCAGCACCGGATCGCCTCGATCGTCACGATGTCGATGAGCCGGTCCAGGACGACCTGCTGACCGAGCCCGTCGCGGCCGATCTCCCGGTGCAGTTGGGCGATCAGCGCGGGATCGACGGTGCCGGCGGGCAGCACGGCCAGGTCGGGCAACACCTCGGTGACGAAGCTGCCGACGCTGCCGGCGTCGGCGTAACTGGCGACGATCACGCGATCCGGTCCGTCGGCGTCGTTGCCCCAGTGCCGCAGACCATGGGCGAGCGCCTGGTGCAGTGGGCGGCCGTCCGGCGTCACGCACCGCTCCCCCGGTTCGATTCGAGCCACCACCGGCCCGGCGGGGTCGCCGGCGACCCGGTACGGCTCCGGGCCGCGGATGAGGGCGATGTCGCCGGGATGCAGCGCCGGGTACGCGGTGCCCGCCCGGACGCGGATCCGGCCGCCGGTCACCACCATCAGGGTCAGCGCGGCTCGATCGGCCACCTGGATCGCCCACGGTCCCCGCATGGTCATCAGCAGCGCGAACACCCCCTGGGCGCGCGGATGGGCGAACAGCTGCGAGAGCGGATCCACACCGACCAGGCTAGACGATGACGTATGCAGGTGCGACGGATCATCATTCAAAGTCTGGACTATCTGGCGTTTGATCGGAGTCATGACCACCACATTGATCACCGGCGGGACCGGTCGCACCGGCCGCCGCATCGCCGATCGGCTGGCCGCCCGCGGCCTCGACGTCCGGATCGCCTCCCGCTCGGCCCGCCCACCGTTCGACTGGTACGACCCAGCCGGATGGCCCACGGCGCTGGACGGATGCGCGGCGGCCTACCTGTGCTTCTCCCCCGACCTCGCCTTGCCCGGCGCGGATCGGATCATCGCGAGCTTCACCGCGCAGGCCCTCCGCCGCGGTGTGCGTCGGTTCGTGCTGCTGTCGGGTCGCGGTGAGGAGGGCGCCAGGCGGTGCGAGGACCTGGTGCTGGCTGCTTCGGCCGAGGCCACCGTGGTGCGCTGCGCGTGGTTCCAGGAGAACTTCAGCGAGCACTTCCTGCGGGACGGCGTGCTCGCCGGCCGGGTCGCGATGCCGGCCGGCCGGGTCGCCGAGCCGTTCGTCGGTCTGGACGACGTCGCCGACGTCGCGGCAGCCGCCCTGGTCGACGGTCGCTGGGCCGGCCGGGTGCTCGAGCTGACCGGGCCGGAAGCGATCACCTTCGGGCGGGCGGCGGACCTGCTGGCCGTCGCGCTGGGCCGCGAGGTCGCCTATCACGATGTCACCGTCGCCGAGTTCGTGGACGATGTGACGGCCGCCGGGGCCACTCCCGAGGAGGCACAGGGGCTCGGGTGGCTGGTCGAGCAGGTGCTCGACGGCCGGAACTCGGGCACCACCGACACCATCGAACGCGTCCTGGGGCGGCCGGCGACGACCTTCGCGGAGTACGCCCGTCGGGCCGCGGCGGCCGGGGCCTGGTCGGCCGAGCTCACCGCGGATCGGCGATGACCGACCTCGCGGTCACGGTCGCCGCAACCGCCACCGGTCTGACTGCCGGCGCCTACCTGGCGTTCTCGACGATGGTGATGCCGGCGCTGGCCCGCACTCCGCCGAACTCCGCGCTCGCGATGATGCAGCGGATCAACGACCTGGCGGTCCGGCCGGTCTTCATGATCGTGTTCTTCGGCGCGGCGGTCGGGTCGGCCTTGGTGCTGTTCACCGCGTGGTGGCCGGGCGGCAATCGGGATGCGGGCGCGACGACCGGCGCGGTGCTGTCGCTGGCTTCGTTCGTCACCACCGTCGCCGTCAACGTCCCGCGCAACCGGCGGATCGCGGGTCTGAACCCGGATTCCGCCGCGGACCGGGGCACGTGGCTTGCCCTGTCCCGGCAATGGAGTCGCGGCAACCATGTCCGGGCTGTCTGCGCCGGCCTTGCGCTGGTCGCCTACCTCGGCTGGCACTGAGATTTGCGATGTGCGAGCGGAATTCAGATCAAAATGGCCAAAGGTTCCTGCTGGCGTTCCTCGATCCGCTTCATCGCCCGGCCGAGCCGGTCGTCACGGTCAATCCGAATTCACCGGTCGATCCCAGGGGCGACGACCACGCGTCGCCAACCCGGCCGCGGCGACGAGCGCGCACAGCACCCGCGCCGAGCCGGAGGTGCATGTACGGATGGCTCTCGAGGAACCTCGGGCCGCGTCGTGAAAGCGGGCTGACAGCCGGCCGAAAGCGGCCCCGGCCACGATCGTCGGCGACCAACCCGCCCCGGGCGGGGTTCCGCACGACCGAAGGACCATCATGACCCTGACCACTGACCGCCCGCTGTCCGACGGCCCGGCGGCGCCGGCGGACGCCGTGACCGCGCCGGCGGACGCCGTGACCGAGCTGGCCGACCGCCTGTTCGAGGCCGGCGTCGCCGCGTTCGAGATGTTCTCCATCTACCTGGGCGACCGGATGGGCTGGTACCGCTCCCTGGCCGCCGACGGTCCGGCCACCCCCGCCGAACTGGCCGCCCGCACCGGCACCGCCGAACGGTACGCGCGGGAGTGGCTCGAACAGCAGGCCGTCGCCGGGTTCGTGCGGGCCGAGCCGCGTGGCGCCACCCACCGGTTCTGGCTCCCCCCGGCCGCTGCCGAGGTACTCACCGACACCGGGAGCCTGTCCTACCTGGCCCCGCTCGCCCGGTTCATCGGTGGAGTGGGCGTGCAGCTGCACGAGCTGTCGGGTGCCTACCGCACCGGTGGCGGCGTGAGCTGGGCGCAGTTCGGTGCGGACGCGTTGACCGCGCAGGCCGAGATGAACCGCCCCTGGTTCGACCGGGAACTGCCGCGGGTGCTGTCCGAGCAGCCGGAGCTGCATGCGCTGCTGTCGCGTCCGGGCGCCAGGATCGCCGACATCGGCTGCGGCGTCGGCTGGTCCAGCCTGGCGCTGGCCCGCGCCTACCCGCAGGCCCGGGTGATCGGATTCGACATCGACGACCCGTCGGTGGACAGCGCCCGGGTCAACGCGGCCGGCACCGCCGAGGGCGAGCGGGTCCGGTTTGTCGCCTCCGACGCGGCTGAGCTGGTCGCCCACGGCCCGTTCGACGTGGTCTTCGCGTTCGAGTGCGTGCACGACATGGCGCGGCCCGTCGAGGCGCTCGCCGCGGCCCGGGCCGCACTGGCTCCCGGCGGCGTCATGGTGATCATGGACGAGGCGACCGCCGACGCCTTTGCCCCGGACGGCGACCTGGTCGAGCGGCTGTTCTACGGCTGGAGCATCACCCTGTGCCTGCCCGACTCGCTCAGCCACCACGGATCGGTCGGCACCGGCACCGTCATGCGCGCGGACACCCTGCGGGAGTACGCGACCGCCGCCGGGTTCACCGAGTTCGGGGTGCTGCCCACCGGCGAGTTCGGCCTGTGGCGGTTCTACCGGCTGGGCTGACCTGTCGGCGCTGGTCGACGGCGCGGAGCGCGACGATGTCGCTGGCGCTACTCCGTTCCCGACGGCGGCCAGTCGTGGTCGACGGTCAAAGGGTGTAGGACGCGGCCACCATCGCCATCTCGGACGTGTGGGAGCCGGCGATGCCCACCCCTTCCGGGCGCGGCGTGAACCTGGGCAGGCCGTCCAGGCCGTCGGTGCCGTCCAGCACCCGCAGCGTGATCGGTTCGGAGGTGCCCAGGTCGAGGGTGACCTGGACCCCATCCGGGGGTGGGGCATGGAACACCACCGACAGTCCGTCGGTGAGTTCGTCGGCCGGCACATCCCGGCCCTGCAGGTTAGCGCCGATGACTGGAGCGTCGGGCAGGGACAGGTAGATCAGGCGGGCGGTTCGCTGCGGGGTGACCCGCACGGTCAGCGTCCGACGGTCGCCGTCGACGGTGTCGTCGATGACGGTCACCTGCGGCGCCGGCAGGTCGGCCGGTTGCGCGCGGCCGACCGTCACCGGTGCC
>DATDBV010000415.1:0-2262 GCA_036524715.1 Nakamurella sp.
TCGGCTGGCTCCTCGTCGTGACCGGTTCGGCGTTCATCTTGCAGGCGTTGGCCGGGAACTACGCGCTGGCCGGACAGGGTTCGCTGCCCAGTGGCCAGTGGGCGGCGTGGGCCTGCCTGTGGCTTCCCGGGCCGGGGCTGATCGCCGCCGTCGTCGCGCTCCCGTTGTATTTTCCCGACGGCCGCCTGCCGTCACCACGGTGGCGACCATTCGCCTGGCTGGTCGCCGGATTCCTGGTGGTGGTCATCCTGCTATCCGCGTTCGCCAATCCGCAGGTGGAGTTCGGCCCCGGCCGGCCGGTGATCGAGAACCCCGCCGCAATCGGGTTTCTCCGGCCGGTGGATGCGGTCGGCCGGGTGGCTGCTCCGTTGCTGTGGTTGGCGTTGGCGGTCGCCGCGGTGATCAGCCTGGTTCTGCGGTACCGGCGGTCACGTGACGTGGAACGCCGGCAGATCAAATGGCTGGTGTACGCGGTGGCCGTCACGGTCGCTGGTTTCATCGCCGACGCGTTGGTGATGGAGGTTTCGCCGGGGCTGGCCGTCATCACAGTCCCGATCAGGATGTCGCTGGGAGTCCTGATCGTCATCGCCGTGCTGATCGCGATCCTGCGGCACGGTCTGTTCGACATCGACCTGTTGATCAACCGGAGCCTGGTCTACGGGGCGCTCACCGGCTGCGTTGTCACCGGATACATCCTGGTGGTCGGTGCGCTCGGGGCCCTGCTCCAGACCGGGGACGACCTCGCGGTGTCGCTGATCGCCACCGGCCTGATCGCCGCGGCCTTCGCCCCGCTCCGGGATCGCCTGCAACGGTTGGTCAACCGGTTGCTCTACGGTTATCGGAACGATCCCTATCAGGCATTGACCTTGCTGGGACGTCGCTTGGAAGCGACAGCGGCACCGGAAATCGCGTTACAGGCCGTGGTCGACACCGTGTCCGACGCACTGAAGCTGCCCTATGTTGCCATCGAATTCGGCCGCGAGCAGGCATTCGTCACCGCCGCGGAACACGGCACCACACCCGCGGGCCGCGCCGACCTGCAGCACCTGACGCTGGCCCACGGCGGTGAGCAGGTCGGCCGGCTCACCCTGGCCGGCCGGGGACACCGGGGCGACTTGACCACGGCGGATCGACGACTCCTGGACGACCTCGTCAGACAGATCGCGGTCGCCGTCCAAGCCATGCGGCTGACCACCGACCTGCAGCGTTCCCGCGAGCGACTGGTGATGGCGCGGGAAGAAGAACGACGCCGACTCGGCCGCGACCTGCACGATGGCCTGGGACCACAACTGGCGAGCATGACCATGAAGGTCGAGGCGGCCCGGGACCTCATACCCACCGACCCGCACCGCGCCGCCACGCTGCTCACCGGGGTGCTGGATCAGACCGACTCCGCCGTGCATGACATCCGCCGGGTCGCCTACCAACTCCGCCCGCCGACCCTGGACGCGCTCGGGCTCGTCGAAGCAGTGCGAGCCCACGTCAGCGAGACGCCCAACCTGTCCGTTCGAGTCGACGCCCCACGTGCACTCCAACCGTTGCCAGCAGCCGTCGAGGTCGCCGCCTACCGCATCACCCTGGAGGCACTGCACAACGTCACCGGCCACGCCCGGGCGCAGCACTGCATCGTCACAATCCGGCAGCAGCCGAACACTCTCACCGTCGAAGTGACGGACGACGGATGCGGCATACCGGCCGATCACCACCCGGGACTTGGCCTCACCTCAATGCGGGAACGAGCCATCGAAATCGGAGGAACGATGACCATCACCGCCAACCCCACCGGCGGGACCACTGTTCGCGCTCTGCTGCCCACGATCCAGCAGGGCCACGTCCAGACCCCCGATGGCGCCTGAGGTGGAATCCATCCAGGTCATGATCTGCGATGACCACGACCCCTTCCGGGAGGGACTTCACGCACTGCTGGACACCGAGCCCGATGTCACCGTCGTGGGCGAGGCCATCGACGGCCAATCCGCGATCCACACCGCCCGCACCCTGCAGCCCGACGTTATTCTGATGGACCTCAACATGCCCGGCGTCGGCGGCATCGAGGCCACCCGGCAAATACTGCAAGCAAGCCCGCAGATCAGCATCCTGGTGTTGACCATGAGCGAGGATGACGACTCCATCTTCGCCGCCCTCCAAGCCGGAGCCCGCGGCTACCTGCTCAAGGGCGCCCGGAAAGCCGACATCATCCGCGCCATCCGAGGGGTCGACGGTGGTGGCGCGATCTTCGGACCCACCATCGCAAAACGACTC
>DATDBV010000416.1:0-5259 GCA_036524715.1 Nakamurella sp.
GACCTTCACCTCACGGTCGGTGGACGCCTGCGCGGAGCGCACCCGGTCGACGGCCCGGGCGTGGGTCAGCGTCAGGATCCAGGAGGTCGCCGATCCCCTGGTCCGGTCGTACCGGCTGGCCCGTCGCCAGATCTCCAGGAATACCTCCTGGGCGACCTCCTCGGCGTGACTGGGATCGCGGACGATCCGGCGGGCCAGGCCGAAGACCCGCGCGGAGAACGTGTCGTAGAGCCTTTCGAAGGCGTCCTCCCGGCCGAGCGCGGTGAGCCGCAGGAGCTCCTCGGGCGACTCGTCCGGAGTGGCGTCGGGGACCGCGGACAGCGGCGGGCCCGATCGGCCGCGCCGGGTTGGGTCTGATTCAGGCATGGGCAGTCCCTCGCACCGGGGTGATCAAGTCTTGCCCGAATGATTCGTCAGCAAGGCACTCCCGGATGGGTCCCGCTCGCCGCACCGAACGATGGTAGCCCCGATGACCCGACTTCTTACGGCTTCTTACGGCACCCTGACGACCCCTGGATTTCCCGGCCCGGTGGCGGACCATGGACCCGTGGTCGTGTCGAATGAGCTTCCGCCCGGCGCAGTGCCCGCCGCCGGGACGAGCCGGATCGGGTGGGGTCCGAACCTGGCGCTGTCCGGGCTCGTCGGCGTCGTCGCGCTCGGCATGACGTTCGGCGTCGCCGAACTGCTGGCCGCCCTCGGGCAGCTGTTCGGTTGGCTGAATGCGGCGTCGTCGCCGCTGTCCGCCCTCGGGCAGGCCTTCATCGTCCTGACCCCGGAATGGCTCAAGCAGTTCGCCATCAGCACGTTCGGATCGAACGACAAGGCCGCGCTGATGGTCGGCATGGGGCTGACCCTGGTGGTGGTCGGCGTCGTGCTCGGCGTCGTCGGCCGCGACCGGCCCCGGGTGGCGGTCGGTGTTGCGGGGGGGTTGGTCGTGGTGAGCGCGCCGGCAGTGCTCAGCCGGCCCGACGCGTCGGTGATCGACCTGCTGCCCTTGCTGCTCGGTGGGGCGGCCGGAATCGCGTTCCTGGTGTCGGCGTTCCGGCGGCAGCTCACGCCCGCAACGACCCCGGACACAACCAGGGACACCGAGGAGGCCGCCGAGCCCAAGCCCGGTTCGGCCGGGGCAGCCCATCCGATGCTGCGGGCGTCGGCGTCCTGGTCAGGGGGTGCGACCCGGCGGGACTTCCTCCGGTTCGCGGGCCTCGGCGCGCTCGCCGCGATCGCCGCCGGTGCCGTCGCCCGGTGGATCCCCAGCCCCGCCGAGGTGGCGGCCAGCCGGGGAGCGGTCGCCCTGCCGGCGCCGGGCGGGGCCGCGCCGGCGGCGGTGGACACCCTCGACGACGTCCCCGGCATCAGCTCGTTCGTCACCCCGAACACCGACTTCTACCGCATCGACACCGCGTTCGTGGTGCCCCGGATGACCACCGACGAGTGGCAGCTGCGCGTGCACGGGCTGGTCGACCGGGAGGTCACGCTGTCCTGGACCGATCTGCTGGCGATGCCGTCGATCGCCCACATGGTGACGCTGACCTGCGTGTCCAACCCGGTCGGCGGCGACTATGTGGGCAACGCGACCTGGCAGGGTGTGCGCATCGCCGACGTGCTCGCGCTGGCCGGGCCGCGGGCCGGCGCCGACTGCGTGTACTCGACGAGCGTGGACGGGTTCACGGTGACCACCCCGCTGGAGGTGCTGACCGACGACCGGGACGCGCTGCTGGCGTACGCGATGAACGGTGAGCCGCTGCCCGTGGAGCACGGCTTCCCGGTGCGGATGGTGGTGCCCGGCCTGTACGGGTTCGTCTCTGCGACCAAGTGGGTGGTCGACCTGGAGGTCACCACGTTCGCCGAAGCCACCGCCTACTGGACCGAACGCGGCTGGTCGGCAAGAGCGCCGATCAAGACGTCCTCGCGGATCGACGTGCCCCGCAGCCAGTCGTCGGTCTCCAAGGGAACCGTCGCGATCGCCGGAGTGGCCTGGGCCCAGCACCGCGGCGTCACCGGCGTGCAGGTGCAGATCGACGACGGGCCATGGGTCGACGCGACCCTGTCCGGCGACGGCGGCGCCGACGCGTGGAAGCAGTGGGTCTACTACTGGAAGGGTGCCGAATCCGGCTCGCACACGGCCCGCTGCCGAGCGATCGACGGGACCGGGGCGGAGCAGACCGACTTCGTGCAGGACGTGATCCCGGACGGGGCCACCGGGCTGGACGAACGCACCTTCATTTGCAGTTGATCATGACGAACACGCCCTCATTCGCCACCGATATGGGCGTGTTCTTCATGATCAAGATAAGGGTCGCCGGTCAGGGCGGGGTGATCACCGGCAGCCGGCCGCCGTGCGTCCGCTCCAGCACCGTGGTCAGGTCCGCCCGCAGCGACTCCACCGCTTGCGGCCCGATCAGGTCGGCCCAGCCGAGCTCGAGTTCGGCATGGATCTCCTCCACCGCGGCCAGCAGGGCGTGCCCGCGGTGGGTGAGCACCACGCGTTTGGCCCGCTCGTCGCCGGGATCGGCCCGCCTGTCCACAAACCCGGCCTCCTGCATGCCGTCGATCAGCTTCGACGCGGCCTGCTTGCTGACGCCGAGCAGCGCCGCGACGTCCGCGCCGCGCAGGCCGCCGTACCGGGCTGCCAGCAGCACGAAGCCGTAGTTGACCCGCACGTCGGCCCAGCCCCGCCGGACCAGCCGCTCGTGCAGACCGTCGACCATGGTCCGGTAGGCGATCGCGAACAGCCGGGCCAGTGGGACCGGTTCGGTCCCTGAGTCGATCACTGGGCCCAGGGTGGGGTGAACGGCTCGCCGCCGTCGAGCTGGGCCTGCCCACCCACCGGCAGCACGCAGATCGCGCGTAGGGCCTCGTCGCCCACCGCGGCCAGCTCGAACGGCACGCCGGCCGGCACCACGATCGCATCACCCGCCTCGGCCGTCCCGGCCAGACCGTCGATCCGAACCTGCGCCCGCCCGGCCAGGACCACGAAGACCTCCTCGCGGGTGAGCCGGTGCGGGGTGGCCGGCGCTCCCGGCGGCAGTTCCACCCGCCAGACGCTGGTGTCGGTGGACCCCCGGCTGGGGGTGGCCAGCGCGGTGAACCTGGCCGTGCCGATGTCGTGGGTCGGCCCGGGCGGGGCGGTGATGACGGGCATGACGCCTCCCTGAAGCTGGTCAACTCGATTGACCGCTGTGAGCATGCCAGGCATCGATCATTTGGTCAACCAAATTGACCACTGGCGCTCGGTTCCCCGGTGGGGGCGATCGCAATGCGCACGGCGCTGAAACATTGCGCGTGTAGCGTCGGGCAGATTGCCGAGGCCGCCCACCGCCGGATGTGAGCGGCCGGAATCCGCCGGGAGGGCATCATGTGCGGGCTGAGCGGCGAGTTCAGGTTCGACGGGCGGGCACCCGATCTCGAGGGCCTGGCCGCCATCTCCGCGGTCATGGCGCCTCGCGGCCCGGACGGGCACGGCCTCTGGCACGACGGCCCGGTCGCGCTCGCGCACCGCCGGCTCAAGATCATCGACCTGTCCGAGGCCGGCTCGCAGCCGATGGTCGACGACGAATTGAACCTGGTCACCGTCTTCAACGGCTGCATCTACAACTACCAGGACCTGCGGGCCGAGCTCCGGGGCTACGGCTACCGCTTCTTCTCCACCTCGGACACCGAGGTGATCGGCAAGGCCTACCACCGGTGGGGCGTCGAGTGCGTCGACCATTTCATGGGCATGTTCGCCTTCGCCGTGCTGGAACGCGGCTCCGGGCGGCTCGTCCTGGGCCGGGATCGGCTGGGCATCAAGCCGCTGTATCTGGCCCGGACCCCCGAACGGCTGCGGTTCGCCTCGTCGCTGCCCGCGCTGCTGGCCGGCGGCGCCATCGACACCTCGATCGACCCGGTCGCGCTGAACTTCTACCTGTCCTTCCACGCGGTGGTCCCACCGCCGTACACCATCCTCAACGGCGTGCGGAAGCTACCGCCGGCCACCGTGCGGGTCGTCGAGCCGGACGGCACCAGCACCGACCGGCACTACTGGTCGCCGTCCCACGAACGCCAGGACCGGTACGCCGGCCTGACCGAGAACGACTGGCAGGACCTGGTACTGAGCACGCTGCAGACCGCGGTGCAACGGCGGATGGTCGCCGACGTGCCCGTCGGCGTGCTGCTGTCCGGCGGGATCGACTCGTCGGTCATCGTCGCCCTGCTCGCCGACGCGGGACAGCATGGGCTGCAAACGTTCTCGATCGGATTCGAGCGGGTTGGCGACCGGGAGGGCGACGAGTTCGAGTTCTCCGACATCGTGGCCAAGGAATTCGACACGCACCACCACAAGCTGATGATGCCGTCCAACACCGTCCTGGACGGGTTGGACGGCGCGGTCGGCGCGATGGCCGAACCGATGGTCAGCCACGACTGCATCGCCTTCTACCTGCTCTCCCAGGCGGTCGCGCAGCACCTGACCGTGGTGCAGTCCGGGCAGGGCGCCGACGAATTGCTGGCCGGCTACGACTGGTACCCGCCGCTCGCCGGCATCGCGCCGGAACGGGCGCTGGAGGTCTACTCGGGCCGGTTCTTCGACCGGGACAAGGCCACCATGGCCTCCATCCTGCAACCGCGGTGGACGATCCCCGACGACGCCCCGCGCGACTTCGTGCGCGCCCACCTCGACGGGCCGGGCGCGGACACCGCGCTGGACCGGGTGCTGCGGCTGGATTCGCAGATCATGCTGGTCGACGACCCGGTCAAGCGGGTCGACAACATGACGATGGCCTGGGGTCTGGAGGCCAGAACGCCCTTCCTGGACCATGAGTTCGCCGAGCTGGCGGCGGCCTGCCCGCCCGAACTCAAACTCGCCCACGGCGGCAAGGGGGTGCTCAAGGAGGCGTCCCGCAAGGTGCTGCCGGCGGCGGTCGTCGACCGGAAGATGGGGCATTTCCCGGTGCCGGCCATCATCAACCTCCAGGGCCAGTACCTGGACAGGGTGCGGGACGCGCTGCAGGCGCCGGCCGCACGGCAGCGGGATCTGTTCCGCCCCGACTACGTGCGGATGCTGCTGGCCGATCCGAACGAGCACCGGACCACGCTCGGGTCGAACCAGCTCTGGCAGCTCGGCTTGCTCGAAATGTGGTTGCAGCGGCATGGAATCGGCTGAGGAAGCCCTGCTGGTCAGCACATCTCGGATGGCCCAGCTTCCGACAACGACTACTTCACGAGGCTTTTCGCTGAGCCAAGGGGTGCTGGCGGGTATCGACGAGATCGCCGGTGTCG
>DATDBV010000417.1:0-4974 GCA_036524715.1 Nakamurella sp.
TGGGAGGCCATCGCCTTGAGGTCGGTCAGCACCATGCCCGACAGTCCCTCGCCCTTGCGGGACCGTCCCCGGCCCGTGCGCGGCGCCGCCTCGGCGGCGGCATCCTGGGTGGGGACTTCGAGCGACTCCGTGGTTTCCGTCACGAAGATCCTTCCTGTCCGGCCGAATGTGCTCGACCGGGATTTGAGCGCCGCCGTCCGGCGGCTGCCACGACGCACCCGTCAGAGAGCGCGTCACACTTGCTGATCGCCCGGCCGGTGGCCTCGGCACAACGAACCGGACCTGTGGTGATCCGCCGCCGTCACAGCTATCGGGGTCGGCGGGGAAAACCGCTCAGGATGGGAGCGGTGGGAAGACCCACCGTCGATGTTCGGCTCGCAGACCTTCGTTCGGTTGAACGCCCTCGCCGCGGCGGGTACTGCCGGTGATCGTCCTCAACGATAACCGCATTGCCGGCACAACGGCAACAAAGGGGTTGAGCGTGTCGCGCCCCTACCCGATCCGCTGAGCGCCGGCTTTGCACACCGGCACGAAGTCGCTGTCGAAACCCGGTCGCCGCCAACGGGAGACGTCGAACTCGCCGGCGATCAACGCGATGACGGACGGACCGGCACCAGAGACCACCGCCGGGACCCCGGCCGCGCGCAAGTCCGCCAGCAACCGGGCGGACTCGGGCATGGCCGCGGCCCGGTAGTGCTGATGCAGTCGATCCCGGGTTGCCGCGAACAGGAAGGTCGGATCGCAGGTCAGGGCATGCACGAGCAGGCCGGCGGCGGCCGCGTTGGCGCTGGCGTCGGCGTGCGGCACGGTCGCCGGCAGCAGCCCCCTGGTCTGGTGGGTCGAACTGGACTCATCCGCGGCGAACACCACCACCCGAATGTCGGGATGGACGTCCCGCCGGACCGCCACCGGCTGGCCGGCGTCATCGGTGAAGGCCAGGGTGAACCCGCCGAACAGGGCCGGGGCAACGTTGTCGGGGTGGCCCTCCATGGCGGTGCCGAGCGCCAGCACGGTCTCGTCGGTCAGCCGCGGCCCGCCGTCGGCGGCGGCCAGTTCCCGGCCGAGCAGCAGACCGGCCACGATGGCGGAGGCGGACGAGCCGAGCCCGCCACCGTGCGGGATCCGGTTGACGCAGGTCAGCCGCACTCCGGGCAGCTCTCCCCCGGCGGCGTGAAACGCCTCGGCCATCGCCCGGACCACCAGATGCCGGTGGTCCAGCGGCACCGCACCGGCCCCGAATCCGGAGACCCACACCTCCAGCGGGCCGTCCGTGCGACACGCGCTGACCTCGTCGTAGCGGGCCAGGGCCAGGCCGAAACTGTCGAAGCCTGGCCCGAGGTTCGCCGACGTCGCCGGCACCTCGACGGTGCAACCACCCTCGCTCATCCGGTGAGCCCCAGCGCGTCGGTGACGGCCTCCGCGGCGACCGGTAACACGACCGGGTCGGTCATGAAGCCCATCGCGGTGTCCGGGTCCTTCAGGCCGTTGCCGGTGACGGTGCACACCACCAGCGAGCCGGGGGGCAGGCGACCGTCGGCGGCGGTGACGATCAGACCGGCGACCGACGCGGCCGACGCGGGCTCGACGAACACGCCCTCGGTCGAGGCGAGCAGCCGGTAGGCATCCAGGATCTGCTCGTCGGTGACCATGTCGATCAGGCCGTGTGATTCGTCACGGGCATTGATCGCGCCGTCCCACGACGCCGGTGCCCCGATCCGGATCGCGGTGGCGATGGTGTCCGGGTCGGCGACCGGGTGGCCGAGCACGAGCGGTGCGGCGCCGGCGGCCTGGAATCCGAACATCCGCGGCAGCGCGTCGATCACCCCGTCGGCGTGGTACTCCCGGTAACCCTTCCAGTACGCCGTGATGTTGCCGGCGTTGCCGACCGGCAGGAAGTGCACGTCCGGGGCCCGACCGAGCACGTCGCAGATCTCGAACGACGCCGTCTTCTGCCCCTCGATCCGCACCGGGTTCACCGAGTTGACCAGTTCGATCTCGTCGGTGGTGGCCGCGGTCTTGCGGGCGAGCTCGAGGCAATCGTCGAAATTGCCCTCGATCTGCAGGATCCGGGCACCGTAGGCGACCGCCTGGGCCAGCTTGCCCGCGGCGATCTTGCCCTGCGGGATCAGCACGGCGCTGGTCAGCCCGGCCCGGGCGGCATACGCGGCGGCCGAGGCGGATGTGTTGCCGGTGGAGGCGCAGATCACCGCGCGGGCGCCGCGGGCCAGCGCGTGGGTGACGGCCACTGTCATGCCGCGATCCTTGAACGAGCCGGTCGGGTTGGCACCCTCGACCTTCAGGTGCACCTGTACGCCCAGCCGCTCGGACAAGGTCTGCGCGGCCAACAGCGGCGTCCCGCCCTCCAACAGGGTGACGACCCGGGCGCCGGGCGGCACCGCGACCCGGTCCGCGTACGCGGCGATCAACCCGGGCCAGCCGATGGATGTGTTGAAGCCCACCCGAACCTCCCCGCCCGCCCGCACCGTCATCGCATGTCCCCCGTCACCCGCATGACCGAGGTGACCGCCCGGACGGAGTCCAGGTCGGCCAGCCGGCGGACCGTACCGGCCAAGGCGGCGTCCGGCGCGCTGTGGGTGACCACGACCAGGCGGGCATCATCGCCACGTCCCTCCTGCCGCACGGTCGAGATGGACACACCGCCGTCGGAGAAGGCCGTCGCCACCGCCGCCAGCACGCCGGCCTTGTCGTCCACGTCCAAACTGATGTGGTACTTGGACGGCACCTCGCCGATCGGCAGGATCGGCAGCGCGGCGTAGGAGGACTCCCGCGGTCCGCGACCGCCGGCCACCTTGTTGCGGGCAACCGCGACCAGGTCACCCAGGACCGCCGATGCGGTCGGCGCGCCACCGGCACCCGGGCCGTAGAACATCAGCCGGCCGGCCGCCTCCGCCTCCACGTAGACGGCGTTGTACGCGCCGTCCACCGCGGCCAGCGGGTGGCTGGTGGGCAGCATCACCGGGTGCACCCGGGCCGAAACGGCCTCGCCGCCGTCCGGTCCGGCAACCCGCTCACAGATGGCGAGAAGTTTCACCGTGCAGCCGATCTCGCGCGCGGCGGCGATGTCGGCGACCGAAACCGCCGCGATCCCCTCGCGGTAGACGTCGGACGCGCCGACCCGGGTGTGGAAGCCGATCGAGGCCATGATCGCGGCCTTGGCCGCGGCGTCGAACCCGTCCACGTCGGCGGTCGGGTCGGCCTCGGCGTAGCCCAGCCTGGTCGCCTCGGCCAGGGCCTCGTGGTAACCCATGCCGGTGTCCACCATGTTGGACAGGATGAAGTTGGTGGTGCCGTTGACGATGCCCATGATCCGTACGATCCGGTCGCCGGCCAGCGACTCGCGCAGCGGCCGGATCAGCGGGATCGCGCCGGCCACCGCGGCCTCGAAGTACAGATCGGCACCGGCCGCATCCGCCGCCCGGTAGAGCTGCGGACCGTGCTCCGCCAGCAGCGCCTTGTTCGCGGTGACGACCCCGGCGCCCCGGTTCAGCGCGGTCAGCAGCAGATCCTTGGTCGGCTCGATGCCCCCGATCACCTCGACCACGACATCGATATCGGGATCGGCCACCACCGCGGCGGCGTCGGTGGTCAGTAGCTCGGCCGGGATGTCCGCGTGCCGGGCCGGGCGTCGCACCGCCACCGCGGCCAGCTCCAGCTTGGCGCCCACCCGGGCGGACAGCTCGTCGGCCTGCCCGGTCAGCAGGCGGACCACCTGGGACCCGACCACACCCGCCCCGAGCACCCCCACGCGGACCCCGAGTCCACTTGCCCGCCCGGTCATCGGGACCCTCCCGGCCTGGTGACATCCCGGAAGACCCGGAATGCGTAGATCAACAACGCGATGACCACGAGGATCGCGGCGACCGCGATGGTGATGGTCAACCACTGCGGCAGATCCGGCTTGATCAGCGTGATCACGATGAGCACGCCGGCCAGGATCAGCAGCACGACCCCGGGGGCCAGGGACGGCGGCTTGACCGCCTGGTCGGTGACGTCCTGCTCGGTGACGTCCTGCTCGGTGACGTCCTTCTCTGGGAGGTCGTCGTTCGGATTGGTCACCGGGTCTCCAGGAGCATCAGGTCGTCGTCGGTCTCGCGGCGCAGGATCACCCTGGCAATGGCACTGCCAACGGCTCCGCCACCGGTCCCGCCACCGGTCCCGTCACCGGCTCCGTCACCGGCCCCGTCTTCGGACACCGCCACCACCGCCGGGCGGGGCACCCGGTTGTAGTTGCTGGACATGGCGTAGCAGTAGGCGCCGGTCGCGGCCACCGCGAGCAGGTCGCCGATGGCCAGGTCGTCTGGAAGGTAACAGTCGCGGACGACGATGTCGCCGCTCTCGCAGTGCTTGCCGACGACCCGGGACAGCACCGGAGCGGCGTCCGAGGACCGGGAGGCCAGGGCGACCGTGTACTCCGCGTCGTACAGCGCAGTGCGGATGTTGTCGCTCATCCCGCCGTCCACGGACACGTACCGGCGGGTCAGCCCGCCGTCCAGGGTGACGTCCTTGATCGTGCCGACTTCGTACAGCGTCACGGTGCCCGGCCCGGCGATGGCCCGTCCCGGCTCGACCATCACGGCGGGCACGGCCAGCCCGGCCAGCTGGCACTCCCGGGTGACGATCTCGATCAGCGACTTGGCCATGACGTCCGGGGTGGGCGGATCGTCGTCGGCGGTGTAGGCAATGCCCAGGCCGCCGCCCAGGTCCAGCGTGGTCAGGGTCTGGGTGACCTGCGGAAACTCCTCGACGATGTGCCGGAGCAGCCCGACCACCCGGTGTGCGGCCACCTCGAAGCCGGACGGGTCGAAGATCTGCGAACCGATGTGCGAGTGCAGCCCGACCAACTTCAGGCCGCGCAGGGCCAGTACCCGGCGGATCGCCTCCGCGGCGTCCCCGCCGGCCAGCGAGAAGCCGAACTTCTGGTCCTCGTGCGCGGTGGCGATGAACTCGTGGGTG
>DATDBV010000418.1:0-2773 GCA_036524715.1 Nakamurella sp.
ACCGTGGTGGTGGCGCCGAGTTCCGCGCCCATGTTCGCGATGACGTGCCGGTCCATCGCGGTGAGCCCGGCCAGCCCCGGGCCGTGGTATTCGATGATCCGGTTCACGCCGCCCTTGACGCCGTGCCGGCGGAGCATTTCCAGGATGACGTCCTTCGCGCTCACCCAGGCCGGCAGCTCGCCGGTCAGCCGGACGCCCCAGATCTCCGGCATCCGCAGGTAGACGGGTTCACCGGCGATGGCCGTGGCCACCTCGATGCCGCCGAGCCCGATCGCCAGCATGCCCAGCGAACCGGCGGCCGGGGTGTGACTGTCCGAGCCGACCATCGTCCTGCCCGGGATCCCGAACCGCTGCATGTGGGTGGGGTGGGAAACCCCGTTCCCGGCCTTGGAATACCACAGCCCGAACCGCTGGCAGGCCGACCGCAGGAAGGCGTGGTCTTCGGCGTTCTTGCTGTCGGTCTGCAGCAGGTTGTGGTCGACGTACTGCACGGAAACCTCGGTGCGGGCCCGGTCGAGCCCGAGGGCTTCCAGCTCCAGCATCACCATGGTGCCGGTGGCGTCCTGGGTGAGGGTCTGGTCGATCCGGATCCCGATCTCCTGCCCGGGGGTCATGTCCCCGGAAACCAGGTGGGTGGCGATCAGTTTCTGGGCGGCGTTGCGTCCCATGGGTTTCTCCTCGTCATCCCCGGGCGCGCACGGGGTTTCGTTGGCACCGGCGGCCCATGCCATCGGACGGCTTGAGGCAAGGACGGCCGGCCGTTTCGGGGTGGGCGGATCGGTGGTCAGGACTCGAGGAGGGCCTCCAACGGGGTCCGGGGATCGGCGAGTCGGCCGATGTCGATCGTCTCGCCGGTTTTGATCAGCGCTGCGATGGTATCGGTGACGTCCCAGGTGTTGACGTTCATGCCGGCCAGTAGCCGGCCGTGCTGGAGCCAGAATGCGATGAACTCGCCGCTGTCGACGTCGCCGCGGATGACGACCTGGTCATAGCCGCCGGGTTCGGTGTATCCGGTGTATTCCATGCTCAGGTCGTACTGGTCGGTGAAGAAGTACGGCAACCGGTCGTACGCGGCGTCCTGGGCGAGCATCGATCTGGCGGCGACCGGGCCCTGGTGCAGGGCGTTGGCCCAGTGCTCGACCCGCAGGTGACGGCGCAGCAGCGGGTGGTAGGCGTTCGCGACATCCCCTGCGGCATACACATCGTCGTGGGAAGTGCGCAGGTGCTCATCAACCCAGATACCGTTGTCGATCTTCAACCCGGCCTGCTCCGCCAGGTGGGTGTTGGGGGTGATGCCGGCTCCGATGATGACGTCGTCCGCGGGGATGTGACTGCCGTCGGTGAGTTGCACGCCCGTCGCGTGGTCGTCCTCGCCGGTGATCTCGGCGGTCTGCACACCACAGCGCAGGTGCACCCCGTTCCGGCGGTGCAGGTCGGCGAAAATCTGGGCGACCCGGACGCCCAGCACCCGGAGCAGAGGCAGCTCCCCTGCTTCCAGGACGGTGACCTCGATCCCCGCGGCCCGGGCGGCGGCCGCCGTTTCCAGGCCGATCCAGCCGCCGCCGATGACCGCGACCCGGGAAGCGGTGCGGAACATCGCCTTGATCCGGTCGCTGTCATCGAGTCGCCGCAGGTACCGTCCGCGCCCCGAAACGGCGCCGGGGATGCCGAGTCGCCGCGGCGACGACCCGGTGGTCAGCAGCAACTTGCCGTATCCGAGCCGGCTGTCGTCGGCGAGGGTCACCTCGCGCCCGGCGGGGTCGACGCCGGTGACCGCGACACCGGTGCGCAGCTCGATGCCCTGGTCGGCATACCAGTGCCGGGGATGCACGAACGTGGCCTCCCGGTCGGCCCGGCCCATCAAGTAGTCCTTGGACAGCGGCGGCCGCTCATAAGGGGGGTCGGTTTCGTCCCCGATCAGCACCACCGCGCCGCTGAAACCTTCCTCGCGCAGCGTCTGCGCGGCGGTTGCTCCGGCCAGGCCGGCACCGACGATCACGAACGGGTCATCCCTGGACATGTTGTTCCACGCTCCTTCCGGTGGTGTGGGCTGCGTCGTGCAGGGCGGCGCTCACCTGCTGGCTCAGCCGGTCCCAGCTGGCCGTGAACGTCGTGACCGCCTGGTCTTCCAGGGTTTGCACGACGTCCTGGTAGTCGACGCCCACGGCGGCCAGCCGGACCAGCACCCGCTGCGCACCCGGGTAGTAGTCGCGGATCGAATCCGTGGGGATCACGCCGTGGTCGGCCACCGCCCGCAGGGTCGCCTGGGGCATGGTGTTCACCACACCGGGCGCGACAAGGTCGACGACGTAACGGGTGTCCCGATAGGCGGAGTCCTTCACCGATGTCGACGCCCACAGCGGCCGTTGCGGACGGGCCCCGACCGCCGCCAGGGCCAGCCAGCGCGGCGCGGCGATCATCCGCTCGTAGTGGGCGTAGGCGATGCGCGCGTTCGCGATCCCCGCGGCACCGCGGAGCGCGGCGGCCTCCCGGGTGCCGATCTCGTCCAGTCGTCGGTCGATCTCGGTGTCGACACGGCTGACGAAGAACGAGGCCACCGACCCGATTCCGGATAGCTCGTGACCGGCCCGATGCGCGGTCTCCAGGCCGTCCAGGAAGGCATCGAGGACCGCGTCGTACCGGGCCAGGGAGAAGATCAGGGTGACGTTGACGCTGATCCCTTCGGCCAGGCAGGCGGTGATCGCCGGGATGCTCCGCTGCGTGGCCGGGATCTTGATGTACAGGTTGGGCCGGCCGACCAGCCGCCAAAGCA
>DATDBV010000419.1:0-16251 GCA_036524715.1 Nakamurella sp.
TGTTTCGCTGGCGGCGATTCCATCCAACCTGTCGACGAATCATTCTGTTTGACCGTGATTGGAAACCAGAACCAGGGGTCCATGACACGGGCCACGCAAGCCGCGGAATCCCTGACCAACAATGGGTGGCGAGCGACCCAAGCGCGCGAATCCACCGAATGAGCCCACCATCGGAGGCCCGAGCGCCCGGCGCGCAGGCGGCCGCTCGTCGCCGAACCGGCGCCGAGCATCCTCCTACCGACAGGACCCCCGGTGACCTGGGCAAACGGGGCCAACTTTAACGATCAAGCCCTGTAGTACTAGGAGGGGTCGTTCGTCGTGCTGGACCGGGACCCGTTCACCGTGCCCGCCGATGAGCTGGGTGCGGTGCGGGTGGCGCAGACCTGGGTCCGCGGCGAACTCGCCCACCAACGGTGACGGCGGGTCGACACGACCACCCGCGGCGGCCCGTGCTGGAATCTGCCTCATGTTCGGGGTGGTGCACGCGTGCCGGCGCACGCTGGACGACGAGTTGTTCACTCAGTGGCAGGCACACCTGTGCGGGCTGTGCCTGCAGCTGCGGGACAGCCGCGGCCAGCTGTCCCGGGTGCTGACCAACACCGACGCGATCGCCCTGTCCGTGCTCACCGAGGCGCAGCAGACCGCCCCGGCCGGCCGGCGCACCGCCGGGCCCTGCCCGCTGCGCGGGATGCGCACCGCGCAGGTGCTGCCGGCCGGGTCGACGGCAACGAGGCTGGGCGCTGCCGCCTCGCTGACCCTGGCCGCGGCCAAGGCGCAGGACCTGTGGGCCGAGCGGGCCCATCACCTGGGGCCGCCGAGCCTGCGCGGCCGGGTCGGGTCGGCGCTGGCCGATCCGCTGCGTCGCCGGGCCCTGGCCGACGCGCCGATGGCCCGGGCCATGCACGCCACCGGCGCGCTGGACGGACTCGCCCGGCAGGGTGCGGTGGAGGCGGCCGTCCGGCCCGGGGACTCGCTGCTCACCGTCACCGCGGCGACGGCGGAGGCGACCGCGGAGATCTTCGCCGCCTCGGCCACCGTCGCCGGCCGCCCCGGGAACGGACCGGTCCTGCGCGAGATGGGCGACGCCTTCGGCAGTCTCGCCCACCTGCTGGACGCGGTCACCGACCTGGCGGACGACGGCCGGACCGGCGCGTTCAACCCGATCACCGCGACCGGCACCCCGCTGGAGCAGGTCCGCCGGGACAGCCGCCGACTGGTGCGCCGCATCCGCGCGGCGTTCGACCGGCTCGAGCTCACCGACGGCCGGCTGGCCCGGGCGCTGCTGGTCGACGGCACCCACGCCGCCCTGCACCGGGCCTTCGACCCGCCCGGCGCCACCTGCGCGGCGCCCCCGCCGAACTGGCCGGGCGCGCCGACGCAAACCCCGGACAAGCCACCACGGCCACCCAAGCAGCCGTTCTGGCCGAACGTGCTGCCCTGGGTCGGGGTGTACTGCACCGGCTACGCCTGCTGCGCCAGCCACGAGAACCCCTGCACCGGAAGGCAGCACGAGGCCGGGTGCAGTGGCTGCGACGGCTGCGGTTGTGACGGCTGCGGTGACTGTTGCGACTGCGGGGACGGCTGCTGCTGCGACTGCAACTGCTAGCGCTAACGCTCGCGCGGAACATTCGGGCGCCCCCAGCGACCCAAAGTTCCGCGACTCCCCCCAAACCCCCACCGTCCAGCCGCCCCGACCGCTCACGCGGAACATCCGGGCGCCCCCAGCGACCCAAAGTTCCGCGATCGCGGCCATTCACGACCGCTGACCCTTGGAAACCCTTGGAATCAGTACTCAGTGCGCTCCTGCCGTGCCTGATGGCGGCCTCGCCAGCTCGGCCGACTGGGCAGCCGCGGCCTGCAGCCGTCCGACGACGTGCACGAGATCGCCCATCGGGTAGGCCTTCTGCTCACCGGACCGGAGATCGCGCACGACGACGGTGCCGTCCTCGATCTCCCGGTCGCCGATGACGAGCGCGAGCAGCGCCCCGGACGCGTCGGCGGACCGCATGGCGGTCTTGAGTGCCCGCCCACCGTAGGCCATGTCGACTCGAAACCCCGCCCGCCGCAGCTCGCCGGACAACGTGGCCAGCCGTAGCGTCGCGGCCGAACCCATGGGCACGCCGTAGATCTCGCACCGGGCCGGGCTGCCGACGGTCAGCCCCTCGGCCTGCGCGGCGAGCAGCGTGCGATCGATGCCGAGTCCGTACCCGATGCCGGACAACGACTGCCCGCCCAGTTCGGCCATCAGCCCGTCGTACCGGCCGCCGCCGCCCATTCCCGACTGCGCCCCCAGCAGCGGGTGCACGAACTCGAAGGTGGTGCGGGTGTAGTAGTCCAGGCCGCGCACCATCCGCGGGTTCAGCTCGTAGGGCACCGACAGCGCGTCCAGGACGGCGCGGACCCGCGCGAAGTGCTCGGCGCAGGCGTCGCACAGGTGGTCGAGCATGAGTGGGGCGTCGACGAGCTGTTCCTGCATGTGCGGGCGCTTGTCGTCCAGCACCCGCAGCGGGTTGATCCGGGACCGTTCCCGGGTCGGCTCGTCCAGGTCGAGGCCGTCCAGGAACGCGGTCAGCCGCTCCCGGTAGGCGGGCCGGCAGTTCGCGTCGCCCAGCGAGGTGAGGTCGAGCCGGAAACGCGACAGCCCGACATCGCGGAACCCCTCGTAGGCGACGGCGATCACCTCGGCGTCCAGCGCGGGGTCGTCGCTGCCGATCGCCTCGATGCCGACCTGCTGCAGCTGCCGGTACCGGCCGGCTTGCGGCCGCTCGTAGCGGAAGAACGGGCCGGAGTAGACCAGCTTGATCGGCAGCGGGCCGCGGTCCAGGCTGTGCTCGATGACCGACCGCATGACGCCGGCGGTGCCTTCCGGGCGCAGCGTCACGGACCGGCCGCCGCGGTCGGCGAACGTGTACATCTCCTTGGAGACGACGTCGGTGGATTCGCCGACCCCGCGGGCGAACAGCCCGGTGTCCTCGAAGACGGCCAGCTCGATGGGGCCGTAGCCGGCCCGGTCGGCGGCGGCCAGCAGGGTCCGCCTGACCGCCTCGAACGACCGGGACAGCGGCGGGTAGTACTCGGGGATCCCCTTGGGGGCGACGAAGTCGGGCATGGCTCACTCCTCCCGGCCGGACAGGGCCCGGGCGAGGGCGCGCTCGGTCAGGAACGGGTTCGTCGTCCGCTGTTCCCCGACCGTGGTCGCCGGCCCATGCCCGGCCAGCACCACGGTGTCGTCGGCGCGGCTCAGGATCCGGTCGCGGATCGAGATCAGCTCCTGCGCGAAGTTGCCACCGGCCAGGTCGGTACGGCCGACCGACCCGGCGAACAGGGTGTCGCCGGTGAACAGGATCTCCGGCCGGTCCCCGTCTCGGTCCAGCCGGTAAACGACCGATCCCGGCGTGTGGCCGGGCACGTGGTCGATGGTCAGCGGCAGTCCGGCCAGGTCCGGCCGGAACCCGTCAGCGAGCGGACGCACGGCCGGCGGGCGCAGCCCGGCCATTGACACACCGTCCAGGGCGGCGTTCAGCTCCGGGGACAGTGCGGCGAGCGGGTCGTCGAGCATGTACTCGTCGCCCGGGTGGACGTAACCGGGGATGTCGTATCCGCGGCACAGCTCGCCGAGGCCGGCGGTGTGGTCCAGGTGCCCGTGGGTGACCAGGGCGGCCACCGGGGTCAGCCGGTGTTCGGCGAACAGCTGCCGCAGGCCGGCGATGGCGCCCTCACCCGGGTCGACGACCACACAGTCGGCGCCGGCCTCAGTGGCCAGGACATAGCAGTTGGCCTGGAACGAACCGGCCGGGAATCCCGCGATCAACACCCGGTCAGCCTATCGACGCCGCGCGAGCACGTTTTCCGGAGCCGGTCCTGACCGCCCGCACAGCGCGTTCCCACCGGCTTCACCGGGTCGAGCACCCACGCTCACCTAGACTGCCGGTCCGGGTGGTCCTGCAGGACCGTCCGAGCGGAATGCGGGAGGACCAGGGCGTGCCCACCAATCAGCAGCGTCGTGACGCGGCCAAGCGCAAGCTCGAGCGTCAGCTCGCCCGACGCGAGGAGGCCGAGCGGGCCCGCAAGCAGCGGATGGTGATCATCGGGGTGGTCGCCGCCGTCGTGCTGGTGGCCGGCGGGGTGTGGCTGTGGACCTCCCGCGGCTCCTCGAGCACCGCGTCGACCGATTCGACCAGCACCGCGCAGACGTCGTCGACGGCCCCGGCCACGCCCTGCACCTACACCGAGTCCGGCACCGCGGCCAAGGCGGTGTCGCCGCCGTCGAACACGTCACCGCTGAACACCGGCACCGTCGACGTGACGATGGTGCTGAACGGCAATGACGTGCCGATGACGCTCGATCGGGCGAGCGCGCCGTGCGGGGTCAACTCGTTCCTCTCGCTCGCTCAGCAGGGCTTCTACAACGACTCGAACTGCCACCGGCTGACCAAGAGCGACCAGCTGAACATCCTGCAGTGCGGCGACCCGACCGGGCAGGGCAACGGCGGGCCCGGCTACACGTTCGCCAGCGAGACCACGGGCAGCGAGACTTACCCGGTGGGCACCGTCGCCCTGGCCAACGCCGGCCCCGACACCACCGGATCGCAGTTCTTCATCGTCTACGGCAACACCACCATCGACCCGTCCTACACGATCATCGGGACCGTCACCGGCGACGGGATGTCGGCCATCCAGGACATCGCGTCCCAGGGCGTGCAGCGCAACGCCCAGGACGGCGCCCCGGTGGCGACCGCGACGATCGCGTCGGTCAACGTGCCGGACGGGTCGCTGGACGGCACCGGCACCTACGAGACGGCCGCCCCGTCGGATGAGCTGGGCACGGGTCCGGTCGACACCGGCGCCGTGGACCCCGGCTCGGTCGACACGGGCGCGACGGACACCGCCGCACCGACCGAGACCGCGGCGAACACCGAGACCGCGGCGCCTACCGTCGAGACGACCACCGGCGGGGGCGGCTGACGGTGGCCTGAGAGTTCGGCCGAGGGTTCACGGTGACTGCGATCGCGGCGGTCCTGAGCACCGAGCAGGTCCGCGCCCACCGGATCCTGGCCTCGGGCCTCGACCGCTGCGTCGGCGCGGCCGAGCAGCTACCGGTTTGGAGCCTCGGCCTGCAGGACCGGGACGGGTCGGCCCGGCTGGCGCTGGCCGCCAGGCTGCCCGAACCCGCGCTGATCCCCACGCCCCCGGATCCGGCAGCGTCGTCGTGGCTGGCGCAGGCGTGGTCGCTGCGCGGTGCGCCGCACCTGCACCGCCGGGCCGACCTGCCCGCCCTGGCTCGGGCGTTGTGGCCGGTCGACGAGGCCGATGCGGCCGCCCGGCTGCTCGGCGACACCGCGCGCCTGGCGGCGGCCGGGGCGAAGCCGCTTGATGCCTTCCGCGCCGCGGTCACGGCGATGCGCACGATGATCGTCGAGCCCATGATCAAGGGCGAGGCGAGCGCGGCGGTCACCAGGGCGCTGCCCCGGAAGTACTCCGGGCACTGCCAGTCGTGCCGCAGCACCCACGTCCGGGAACTGCTGTTCCGGCTGGCCGCGCTGCCCGCCGGGATCGGCCTGGTCCCGGGCACCAAGCCGGTCGTGCTCGCCCCGTTGGTCGGCGCTGCGATCGCGACCGAGCCCGCCGCGGGCATCGATGCCCTGGTCGCCGAGTGCTACCGGCGGCACGGTGTGGCCACCACCGGCGAGGTGGCGGCGCACCTGGGCACGTCGGCCGGGTGCCTGCGGCCGGCGCTGCCCGGCGATGTGGTCCCGGTGCTGGTCGGCGGGGCCCGGTCGGCCGCCCGCGAGGGCATGCTCGACGAGCTCGCCGGTGCCGACGTCGATGCGGCTGCGCGGCCGGTCAGGCTGCTGCCCGGGTCCGACCCGCTGTTGCAGCCCCGGGACCGGGCGGTGCTCACCACCGACAAGGACCACCAGAAGGCGCTGTGGCCGGTGATCGGGCAACCCGGGGCGGTGCTCGCGGCGGGCGGGATCGCCGGGATCTGGCGCACCCGGCAGTCCGGCGGGAAACTGACCATCACGGTCACCGCATGGCACCGATTCACCACCCGCGAACGATCGGCCCTGGCAGATGAGGCGCAGCTGGTCGGCGCCGTGCGCGGGGCGGGCAGCATTGTGCTCAGCGTCGAGTAGATCCCGGCCACTGCTCATCGCCCGAGCCGAGTTCGGCGAGCGTGATCAATCCGTCCTCCAGGGCCCGCTGGACGAGAATGCTCTTGGTCGGCGCGGCCCGGCCGGCCGCGGCGTACTTCACCCGCACCCGCTCGATGTAGCCGTTGACCGTCTTCGGGCTGATACCCAGGATGCGGCCGGCCAGTTCCTTGGAAGCGCAGCTGAACCATATCAGTGGATTGTCGATGACCTCCGTCGAATACCCGGTCACCACGGGCACAGCATTTCGACGACGGTGCCCGACCCCGGTGTGGAACTGATCCGAACCGTTCCACCGACGCGCTCGATGCGCCCGATGATGGAGTCGCGCAATCCCCGGCGGGCCGTGCCGACCGACCCCGGTCGAAACCAATGCCATGATCAACGATCTCGACCGACAAGACGTCGCCGGTGGTGCGGACCCGGACCTGCACATCACTCACTTCGGCGTGGCGTGCCGCGTTGCTGACCGCCTCGGTTGTCGCACCGGTGACCGCCCGGGCCAGGTCCATCGAGATCGCCAGATCGTCGGGCACGACGAGGTGAACGTCGATCGGGACCAACGCCACGGCATCGGTCAGCAGGCCACCCAGGTCGACGACGGCGGGGCCCTGGTCGATCCGCTGCAGGACAGTCAGATCCCGACTGGCCCGAGCCGCCACCATTTCCCGGTCGGCGACCCGGAGCCCGACCATCAGCAGGGTCGTGGCCGCGGTGTCGTGCAACGCCGAACTGAAGAGTTGCTGGTCCGCTCGGATCGCGTCGGCGACCGCCCGATCGCGGCGGGCACGTTCGACGTCCGCCAGAGCCGCATCGGCGCGATGCCCCCCGCGACGCACCACTTGCCACATCAGCCGGGCGAGCAGGGAGACTACGAGCGACCAGGCCGCGGTCACCATGGTGGCCGTGCCGGATCCGGCAGGTAGGGCAAGCACGGTGCCGGTGAACATCGCCGCCGAGACCGCAACGGCGCCAACGGACGCATCCCGGGTCGCCGCAGAGAACTGATACCCAACCGCGGCGAAGGACACGAACGGCACCAGCCACGACTTGCCGGTCGCCAGCCAAAGCGGTGGGACGACCGCGATCGTGCCGAGGGCCAGCCCACACAGCACGGCAGCGTCGAGGGCAGTGGCCAGCCGGACCCGCTGGCGGCGAAGCAGCCGGACGTAGCCGAGCGACCAGATCGCCACGAGGACCATTGCCACGACCGCAGACCGACGAGTTGCCGGTTCGTCCGGCGCGAGCACGGCAACGATCACGATCGGCGGCAGGGTGATCAGTCGAATGTTGACGGCATAGGTCGTCCCGCACCGGTCGATCATCCGCAACGCGGAGGCGTCGGTCGCATCGTTCGAGGCACGGACCGGCCGCGGACCGTCGAATGTCGCGGTCGTCCGATCCGGTGACATGCCGACCCCCACCCCCATGCCCATCGCTGCCCCGTCAGCGACCCAACACCCTGTGTCGAAACGTAGCAGTCCTGTCGCTCGGTGTGACGGGCGAACGACCGTCGCCGGGGAAGCCGGGTCGGGGTCAGGATCGGCAGGTCGGTGGTTCGGCGGCCGACGGAGGGCGCCACCGGGGGATCCAGGCCTGTCGTTGAGGAACGTGTCACCAGCCGCCACTCGGCAGGGTTGGAGTGCTGTGCGGCCTTTGGCGTAGCGTCTGGCGATGGTGCGTGATCTTGATGCCGAGGAACTGCGAGCGCTCTGGACGCTGACCGCTGAGGAACTGAAGCGGGCCGGCGGCAAACGGGGTGCCAACGCGTTGGCGTTTGCGGTGCTGCTCAAGTTCTTTCAGGTCCATGGCCGGTTTCCGCGTGGTCGCGCCGAGATACCAGATGAGGTAGTGCGGTTCGTCGCCCAACAGGTGGATGTGACCGCCTCTGACCTGGGATTTTACGTGTGGTCCGGACGCACCATTGAGCGGCACCGTGCGGAGATCCGTGATCTGCTGGGGTTCCGGGAATGTTCGGTGACTGACTACACGGCGGCAACCGATTGGCTGGTGCAGCACGTCACCCAGGTCGAACGGCAGGTCGAGCAGGTCCGTGCGGAGCTGCTGGGTTGGCTGCGACGGCAGCATTTGGAGCCGCCCGGCAGCGCCCGGCTGATCCGCATCGTCCGCTCCGGCTTGGACCGCGGCGAGAGGCTGCTGATCGACCGGATCTGCGCTGGCCTTGACTCCACGGTTCGTGACCGGCTGAACGGGCTGGTGTTCGGCGTCCCGGACGAACCGGGCCGCGGCCGGAACCGATGGTGAGATCGAGGCGCGAGATGTGCTGGCCTGGGTGAAGACCGATCCGGGCCGGTTGAGTTTGAACACCATGCTGACCGAGATCAGCAAGCTGGAGGCGATCCGGGCGGTCGGGTTGCCGGTCGGTCTGCTGACGGAGGTGGCTCCGAGGTGGTGACCGGTTGGCGGGTGCGGGCAGCGGTGTTGTCTCCCAGCCATTTTCGTGACGCAGCCCCGGGGGTGCGGTGGGTGCTGCTGGCCGCTTTGCTGGTGGAGCGGCAGTGGGAGATCACCGACACGCTCTTGGAGCTGCTGATCTCCACGGTCCATGCGATCAACGCCCGAGCGGACCGGCGGGTGACCGAGGAGATGGTGGCCTCGTTCAAGCGGGTCAGGAACAAGACCGTGTTGCTGGCCAAGATCTCCCAGGCCAGTTTGGATCGGCCGGATGGAGCGGTGCGGGACGTGGTGTTCCCGGTCGCCGGCGGCGCGCAGACGTTGCGGGAGGTGGTGGCCGAGTTTAGGGCCAACGGGCCCGAGTTTCGCCGTAACGTGCAGGTCAAGCTCCGCAGCTCCTACTCCCACCATTACCGCGGCGGGATGGTGAAACTGTTGCAGACATTGACGTTTCGGTCGAACAACACCACGCACCAGCCGATCATCGCCGGGATCGCCCTGGTCCTGAAATACGCGCACTCAGCTGCAGTCCTATCCCACGGACGAGACGGTGCCGGTCGCGGGCATCGTGGAAGGCGACTGGGTCGATCTGGCCTACCGCGGCGAACCGGCGAACAGCCGATTGCTGCGCACCGTGTACGAGGTGTGCCTGTTCCGGACTCTGCGGGAACGGTTGCGCTGCAAAGAGATCTGGGTGGAAGGCGCGGACAGATGGCGCAACCCGGAGCAGGACCTACCCGCCGACTTCGAGGACCGCCGCGGCGTGTACTACGCGAAGTCGGCGAAACTGTTGGCCTCCGACGAGTTCATCGAACCGCTGCGCCGGGAGATGACCGCAGAACTGGAGGCCTTGCAGCAGGCGTTGCCGAGTGTGGCGTGGTTGAAGATCAGCACGCGCCGGGGTGGTCAGATCACCCTGTCCCCGCTGGATGCGGCACCTGAACCCCGGAACCTGCGCCGGCTGAAGGCGCAGATCCGTACCCGGTGGGGGGTGGTGCCGCTGCTGGACATGCTCAAGGAAACTGTGCTGCGGATCGGGCTGCTGGAGCAAGCAACATCAGTCACACACCGCTACCTGCGCGCCCACATCCACAACACTCCGAGCAGGGGCTGAAATGCTTACCTACCGCGGGCTCACCCCGCTGATCTGGGCCACGTCGCCATGCACGGCGAATTCAAACTCAACATGACCACCCGACTCACCCTCGGGCACCCGCCCGACGCGTGACGCAAGGTCTATCGGAAACGGACGTCTGCGATAGACGTCCGCTTCCTCGAACCGGCCCACCAGGTCCCTGCCGGCCCGCTCGACCAAAGCCACCACATAATCAACCCATCACAACTCGACCCGACCGATGCGATTCGATAGGCTCTTGCGGTATGGGCGACAAGATCGGCTACGCCCGGGTCAGCACCGTCGACCAGAACTCGCGGATGCAACTCGACGCACTCGAGGCCGTCGGCTGCATGAAGGTCTACAAGGACACCGCCACCGGCACCAAGGCCGCCCGGCCGCAATGGGCGCGGTGCCTGGACGACCTACGCACCGGCGACACCCTGATTATCTGGAAGATCGACCGGCTCGGCCGGAACCTGCGCGACCTGATCGACATCGTCACCACCCTGGAAGGCCACGGCGTCGGGGTGCAGTCGTTGACCAACGGCATCGTCGACACCACCACCGCCCACGGCAAACTCGCCTTCGGCATGTTCGCCCTGATGGCCGAATACGAGGCCGGGTTGGTCCGCGAGCGCACCCAGGCCGGACTCGTCGCCGCCCGGAGCCGCGGTCACAAGGGCGGCCGCAAACCGAAAATGACCGTCAGCCTCATCGGCAAAGCGGCGGATGTACGACGCCCGCCGATTCACCATGGCCGAGATCGCCACCTCCTGCGGCGTCACCCCGATGACCATCTACCGACACATCCACATCGACCAGCACCCGAAACCGACCGACGAACGATCAACACCAACCTGAACACGCCCAACACCACAAGGTGCAAGTGGCGGCTGGTGACATGTTCCTCAACGACAGGCCGACTGGGCGGCATCAGTTCTTTGCACTTGTCAAACGGCGGGGGCGATGTGATTGCTGGAGATGTGTCGGCGGGTTGATAGGGCAAATCGATGCGAGGATCTGAGGGCCCAATTTGGAAGATCCCTTCCACCGGGGCCTGGGCAAGATGGTGGGCCTTCTTGAGACATTCGGAAGCTAGGCGGTAGTGGCGATGAGGGGTGTCGGCTGACGCGAACCGTGCTGGTGAGCCGGGAACGCGAGTTGGAAATCTTGTTGCGGTGTTTGGACGCGGCGATTGATGGCCAACCGCGTCTGGTTCTGTGCCGGGGCGAACCGGGCGTCGGGAAAACCCGTCTGGTTGAGGAGTTCTCGGGGTTGGCTGAAGGGCGCGAAGTGCCCACCGTTTGGGGTCTTGGCGTCGAGTCTTCGGGGGCACCCCCCTACTGGGTGTGGCGCCAGGTGTTACGCGCGATGTCACCGGTTGTTGATCTGGTTTCCATCGCCGGTGTGCACGGGTTGACCACTGACCTCGCGTTGCTGGCGCCCGATGTGTTCACGCGTTCAGAGGTCCAGCCCAAGAGCCCTGGATCGATCGAGGATCGGTTCCGGCAGTTTGACGCCGTTGGCAGGCTATTGCGATGGGTCACCGAAGAGCAGCCTTTGGTGATCGTGATCGACGATGCGCATTGGGCTGACGAGCCATCGTTGTTGCTGCTTCAGCATCTCGCACGCACGGTGACTTCTGAGCGATTACTGATGATTGTCAACCATCGCGACACGGAGCAGGTGCAGAGTGTGCTTGCCACGGAATTGCAGCGGGAACCGGTGACGCGGGAGATTGAGCTGACCGGTCTCCCCGCTGCGGGCGTCGCCGAACAGTTGTCGCTGGTGGTGGGACATGAAGTTCCGGGTGCCGATGCTGACCGGGTGCATGGACTGACGGGTGGGAATCCGTTCTTCGTCTCCGAGGTAGGCCGGATGCTCGCCGACCGGCCGGCCGGTGTGGCGATGACGTTGGTCACCGCGAACGTGCGGGCCGCGATAGGGGTGCGGCTTGCCCGACTCTCACCGGGCGCTGTCCGGTTGCTGCGGGCGGCGTCGATCTTGGGCCAGGAGTTCTCGGTGGCGGTGGCCGCGGCCATGGTGCGGGTACCGGTGCTGAGTTGCCTCGGCTGGCTGGACCAGGCAGTGGGCGCCGGGTTCGTCGAGACCGCGTCCACGCTGGGTGAGCACCGGTTCACCCACGCGCTGATCAGGGACGCCATCGAGACCAACTTGGCTCCCCTCGATCGGGCGCGCCTGCACCGGCTCGCCGCGGACGCGATCGAATCCTTCTACGCGGGCCGGCTCGAACAGCACCTGTCAGACCTGGCTCGGCACTGGGCGGTGGCCGCCGATGAGGCAGACCGGCGCACGGCCGTTCGATGGATCGCCCGTGCCGCAGACGAGGCGATGCGGCGGCTCGCCTACGAGGAGGGCATTCGCCTGTTCCGGCTGGCGTTGGTGGCCGGCGCAGCCGAACTCGGCCAGGCTGAGCGCTGCCGCCTCTTGTTGGATTTGGGTGCCGCGCTCCACATCACAGCCGACCTTCCGGGACAGCTCAGCGTGTGTCAGGAAGCTGCCGGCATCGCTCGCGGTCTCGAGCGTCCGGAGCTGCTTGCCGAAGCGGCCCTGGTCATGGAAGGCGTCGGGCTGCCGGAGTTCGACCTCCCGACCCGAAGATTGTGTGACGAGGCGCTGGCCGCCCTGGATCCGTTGTTGACTGCGTTGCGGGCGCGGTTGATGGCCAATCTCTCCGGAATCTGCATGTATCAGGGGGACCCGATCGGGGCGAGTGTAACCAGCGAACGTGCACTGGCACTGGCGACGGAAAGCGGTGACCCGGCCGCGACGATGGACGCGGTGCGTGCCCGGCAGTTGGCGCGTTCCGGACCAGATGGGCTCGAGGAACGGGAGCGTCTGGCGGAACAGATGCTAGCGATCGGCTGCGCTGCCTCGAACCCGTCCGCGCAGATGTGGGCGCACCTGTGGCAGGTCGACGCCGCATTCCAACACGGAAGTCTGGCGCGCGTTTACCACGAGATTGCGGACCTGGCTGGGTGCGTCGAAGAGGTGCGCGGGCCGACGGCGCGGTGGCAACTTCTCCGGTGTCAGGCTGCGCTGGCGCAGGGTGAAGGCAGGTTCGATGACGCGATACGCCTCGCTGACCAGGCCTTCGCGGAGTTCGGATCGACCGGTTACGACGCTCCATTCCACTCCAGAAACGGGTTGTTAACCATGGTTGGCCATCACATTGGTCACGGCGTCGACGAGAGCGGCTCGCTGGTGGCCAGCGGTCTCATTGACGAAACGATTGGAAGTCCGATCTACCCCACTGCTGGGGTGATCATGTCGATCGCCCCAGCGTTCCTGCTCGCCTCGGTGGGTCGACGAGCGGAGGCCACCGCGATCTACCGCCGTCTCGGCCCGCCCGTCAACTGGCGGCCGATGCAGCATGTGGTCACGGCGTCCTATGCGTTCGGCATTCCGGTCGCTATCGCCCTCGACGCCGCCGACGATGTGGCGACGCTGCACGACTTGCTGGCCCATTACGGCGGGCAACACGTGGCCAGCGGCGGCGGTGCTGTGTCGTACATGGGCCCAGTCGAGCTGTGGATGGGCATGGCGTCCCGGCATCTGGGTCTGCTCGATCAGGCGGTCTCCGAGCTGGAACGCGCGGAAGAGACCTGCGCGGCAAACGGCGCTGCCGGATTCCACACTGAGGCGCTGTATGAGCTGGCCTCCGCCCTGGCGTCCCGCAGCGGTCCGGGAGATCTGTGGCGCGCCCGCGCGCTCACGAAGGACGCAGCGAGGAAAGCCGCAGCGCTGGGAATGCTGCCCTTCACCGTCATGGCCGGCCGGCTGTCGGAGCAACTCGACGATCACCGACCGATGCTGACCCGGCGTGAGCGGGAGGTCGCCGAGCTGATCGCAGAAGGTCTCACCAATCGGGAGATTGCCGAGCGGCTCTACCTGTCCGAGCGGACCGCACAGAATCACGTACACCACATTCTCACCAAGCTCGACCTGACCAACCGCAGCCAGATCGCCGTCTGGAGCAACCGCCAGAACTGAGTACATGAGTGAGTAGATCTGTTGACGCGCACAGCCATGTCGGCCTCCTACCGTGAAACCCCAAGCAGGTTCCACCACTTCAAGGAGAACACCATGATCTACGTCGTAACCGTCGAGTTCGCGAACCAAACCATGGAGGACTACCACCGCGTCAAGCAGGGCTACGCCGACCAGCCAATCGACGGCCTTGTCGCGCAGGTCGCCGGTATCGGCGACAACGGTCTGCGCATCGTCGGCATCTGGGAGTCGAAAGCCCAACACGATCGGTGGGTCACCGAGCGGCTACATCCGAGCTTCGAAAAGTATGGCCACCCCGGCGAAATGGCCTTCACGGAATTCGCCGCCGAAGACCTGCTCCGCGGACCGGCCGTCGCTCTCGCCGAATCGCGCTGACCGCCCACCGCGGAATCAGCGCTCGTCGCGGCAGGAAACCCGCACACCTCGTCGACCTCGCCACCATCCTCCCCCGGGTCAGGACTCCGCTCCTCACAGCTCTGGACGCCCTCGCATGACCATTGGCGAGCAGACCTTCCGGACGCTGCAAGCGGCGGCGCGTTCGACCGGGGCGAAGAACGGGACAGCGGCTCCGACACAGGAGTACCTGACCCGCCATCTCCTTGAGCCTTCCTCGACCGGCTTACCCGCACCAGCCATGGCGAAGACTTCATCCTCAAGGGCGGGATCCTGCTCGCCGCCTACGGCGTACGTCGCCCCCACCAAAGACGCCGACGCGAACGCGATCCGCGCCGATGTCACCATCGACCACCTCATCACCGTGCGCGACCTCGCCGCCGTCGATACAGCTGATGGAGTCATGTTCGATGTCGACACCGTCACGGTGCATGAGATCCGCGAACATGCGGACTACCCCGGCTACCGAGTCCGCCTGACGGCGGGCATCGGACGCTGGCAGGGCATTGCCGCGTGGGATGTGTCCACCGGGGACCCGATCGTCCCCGCGCCACGCACAGTCCGCCTCGACCGCGTCCTCGGGGATCCGATCGAGCTGCTCGGGTACGCGCGGGAGACCACGATCGCGGAGAAGGGTGTGACCATTCTCGAACGCGGGATCACCAGCACCCGCTGGCGCGACTACATCGACATCGTCCAACTCGCCCGCCATGGCATCGACACCGCCGATCTCCGCCGATCTGCCGATGCCGTCGCCCGATACCGCGGGGTCGCCCTGGAACCCGTTGGCCCGCACCTGGCCGACTACGGACGGGTCGGGCAAGCGAAGTGGGCCGCGTGGCGCCGCAAAGGACGTCTGGAGGCGGTCTCCGAGGACCTCCTTGACGATCAGGTCGCCCTTGTCGCCGGGATCCTTGATCCCGTCTTCGGGTCAGCACACCCGCGATAGCAGAGATAGATCGCTGACGCGACGGGTCGACAGATCGCGAGCTGTCGACCGGGAGCGGGTTGAGCCGCACAACTGCTGCTCAATCACGCTACGCCGACATCCATCTCGCAGTGTTCACCGCGGACCCAACGCGGCAGCCGAGGTGGGTGGGTCGGCGCGGCGAGCCGACAGCGCAGGCGCGTGCCGCGGCAGGATCTGGCCGGCTGGCGGTCACGCCCGCCGGCCCGTGATCGGCGCCGCCGCCGACGGTCGTCGCTGTCGTTCGGTTCGCGTGCGGTGAGATTCAGCCGGAGCGGCGCCGAAGCAGCGCGGCGATCAGGCCGACCGCCACCCCACCCGCCACGATCCCCGCGCCCGCCACGACCCGGTTCTGTTGCCGCAGCCGATACTTGATCTGCGAGTACGGGACGGTGGTGAACGACACCAGCTCGTAACGCGAGACGTACCGCCCGCCGCTGCGCCGTTCGAGCGCGTGCTGCACCGCCGTCTTGGCCCGAAAGGCGCGGGAGTTGACTGTGTCCCGCATCTCGATGAAGTTTTGCAGAGCGTAATTGGCGATGGCGTCGGCGTTCGGCTTGCGCCGTTTCTGGTATTCGGCCAGCGCGGTCGGCCAATTCCCGCCGGTCTCGTCCAGGCACCGGACGATCTCGATGCAGTCCTCCATCGCGGCGTTCGCGCCCTGGCCGTAGAACGGCACGATCGCATGCGCGGCATCGCCGACCAGCGCGACCCGCCCGTTGACCCACGGCCAGCAACGCACGGTCACCAGCGACCCCACCGGGTTGGCCTGGTAGTCCTCGACCAGGTCGGGCATCAACTCCAGAACGTCCGGGTAGTGCCGCTCGAACCAGCCGGTGATCTCGCTCGGTGTCCGCAGCGAATCCAGCCCACCCTGGCCGGTCTTCGGCCAGAACAGGGTGCAGGTGAAGGATCCGTCCAGGTTGGGCAACGCGATCATCATGGCGCTGCCGCGCGGCCAGATGTGCAGCGAGCCGGGATCCAGGGCGTGTGTGCCGCCGGGCCGGGCAGGAATGCTCAGCTCCTTGTACCCGTGCTCGAGGAAATCCTGGCTGAAGTTGAAACCCTCGCGGAACTGGATCGCCGCCCGGGTGGCGCTGTAGGCGCCGTCGCCGGCCAGGATCACCTGCGCGCCGAGAGTGGTTGGGCCGTCCGGGGTCTGGAAGGTCATC
>DATDBV010000420.1:0-22948 GCA_036524715.1 Nakamurella sp.
GGAACCCAGCCCACAGCCGACGTCGACCACCCGGATGCCCTGCCGGAGCCGGTCGGCGAGCCCCTCGATCGCCGGGATCCAGGAGCTGACCAGGTTGGCGACGTACCCCGGACGGAAGAACCGCTCGCAGCCGACCGCGACGTCCTCGTCGTGCCCACCCCAGGCCAGCCCGCTCCCCGAACGGAAGCCTTCGACGATCGCCGGAATCGCGTCCAGGCAGCCAACGGCCATCTGGAAGGCGCCCGGCAGGACGAGCCCGTTCGGTTCGGCGAACGCCATGGCCTGCGCGGGCGTCATCCAGTATTGATCCGTTGCGGGTCGATAGCTGACCAGACGGCCGGCGGCCTGCCCACGCAACCATTCCCGTACGTACCGCTCCCTGGTGTCGGTGTAGTCGGCGAGGTCCTGCGCGGTGAGCGGGCCCGCGTCGGCGAGGGCCCGGTACAGGCCGAGCCGGTCGCCTATCACGATATTGCCGGCCGCGGCGGTCGCCCCGAGATCGGTGACGAACCGGTCGAGCAGCTCGGGCAATTCGGTGGTGGGGTCGGCGGCGACGGTGTCGGTGGTGGTCACGGCTGCTCCTTCGGCGGGCGTCGGAATTCACTGGGGCAGAGCCTGCCGCGCCGACCCTGCGCGGACCTTGGCCGAACATTGGCGCGACCGGTCAGCGCTGTGCATGCCGTCAGCCCAGGAGCTTGCGGTGACAATCCTGGATCGCGACGTCGGGCAGGGTGCCCAGCTCGTCGCGCAGCAGGACGCGGACCCGTTCGTACGCCGCCAGCGCCTCGCCGACGTTGCCGCGCGCCGCCAGACTCCGCATCAGCAGCAGGTGTCCGGTCTCCCGCAACGGGGCCGTCGCGACAAGTTCCCGCGCCGCCCGCTCGGCCGCCGGCAGCTCGGCCCCGCCGAGATGCAGGCACGCGTCGACATAGCACTCCCAGGCGCGCACGCCGGCATCGGCCAACCGCCGCCGCCAGTCGTCCACCCACGGCTGGCCGGCATCCGGCAGCAACGTGCGCCGGGTGACGAAGTGGGCGGTCAACGAGGCGAACCAGGCCTGTCGCCAGTCGCCGGTGGCGATGGCGGACTCCGCGGTGTGCAGGGCTGCCAGCGCCTGTTCGACGTCCACCACGGCCGGTTCGGGCAGACTCGCGGACAGCTGGCCGCGTCCCTGTACGACGGCGGATCCGACCGCGGCCCGCAGCTTGGAGACCACGACGGTCAGCGCGGCGCCGGCCGAGGGTGGCGGGGAGGCACCCCACAGCGCATCGACCAGCGTGTCCCGCGGCACGGGCTGTGGACGGTGCAGCACGAGAAATCCGAACAGGACG
Source organism: Nakamurella sp. (assembly GCA_036524715.1). Lineage (GTDB taxonomy): Bacteria > Actinomycetota > Actinomycetes > Mycobacteriales > Nakamurellaceae > Nakamurella. The sequence goes on from DATDBV010000420.1 coordinate 1,332, forward strand.
CGCGCCTGGCGGCTCAGCCGGTCGGGTCCGACCGCCCGGCCGCCGAGTTCGACGGCGAAGGGCCCGCACAGCTGGACCCGGGCGCCGATGGCGAGGTGTTGCACGGCGTTCTCCCCCGCGACCGGACGGGCTGGACGATCCGCGTCCTACGTCGCCGGATCGTCTTGCGCCCCGCCCTACTGTGTGGATCTGCGGCCTCGCAAGCTCGGCCGACTCGGACCGCGCTGAGCAACTCGGCTCCTCCGTCGCCGCGTCGCCTGCGCCCGGTCCTACTGTGCTCGATGGCGGCCTCGCAAGCTCAGCCGACTAGACCTGCGCTCAAGGGGAACGATACGCGGGGCCGACCAAGGAGAGGAGTCCGATGACCCGTCAGGTGCGCTGCGAATGCGGTTACACGGCTCGCGGTCGTACCGACGACGAGGTGATCTCGCTGATCCAGGCCCACCTCGCCGTGCGGCATCCGGAACTCGCCGGCACGGAATCGGCCGAGGACATCCGGAACTGGATCGAGCTGGTGCCGGACTGACTGCCTTCGACACCAACTGCCGACCGGTGCCGTTCACCAAGCTCGCGCTGGCCCGACGCGCCGGTGCACCGGCGGGTGGCGGCGGTGCTCGCGTACCTCAAGAGCGCTCCGGTGCCCTGACAGGCGACATCGATCTCGATTCCAGGAATCGACGTCGAACTGACTGCTGTTCGTTCGTGCCACTTGATTGGACCTCTCACCCGAGCTCATGGGCGCGGCGGTCGCGGTTGGCCTTGTCCTGCGACCCCCGGCCATGCGCCGTTGACGGAGGCGCACGGCCATGCCCGTCACGGGGTCGGGCAGCGATCGTGAGCCTTTACAGCGCTGGTGTGGCCCACTACCTTGGGACGTCGCAGTACGTAGTCATACGGACACATAGGGTGGCGGTGTGCTTTCAGCGTCGAGGCGAAGCCGTGTCTTGTTCGCGGAGTTGGTGGCGACGCTACTGGTCGTGCAGGCTGTCATCGTGTCGAGCGCGGGTTCGGCCACGGCGGCGACCAACACCGCCGTGGACTTCGGCAGCGTGCTCATGACCACCGATCCCTTCGCAATCGGAATCGGTTCGTCGACCTACGGGGCAACACCGCTGTCCAGCGGGGCCCAGAACGACGTCGAGCGCCGACTCGACGCCAGGTACGTCCGGGTACCCGTCGGTATTCGGGACGGGCAGGTGGCGTCCTCCGCGTACGGAAGCGGCCTTCGGAACGTCGTGCCGCTGGTCAACACCTATCGGTCATGGGGATTCCGCGTCCTTGCCGTCATCGGGGGCCGAACCAATGACTTCGACGTCCAGCCCGGGGACGCCACACGGATCATCACCGCCCTCGGGCTCGACGGGATCGATTACTCCGCTCCGAACGAACCGAACAACATGGGCTTGTCAGTCTGGTCGGAGATCGAGGTGGCGAGAATGATCGTCTCCGAGGGACGCGCGATCGACCCGAACTTCCGGCTGCTGGGACCGGTCTGGTCGTACTACGACCGCAACGAGATCGGTACGTTCGCCCGGCATATGGGAAGCTCCCTCGGTGGAGTGGATTATCACCACTACGGCATGGGCCACGTGTCCTTGTCGACCGCGGACGTGCTGGCGCGCACTCCCGACCGCGGACGCGAAGTCGCGGAGATGCGCGGCGATCTCGGCGCGGCCGGGCTGTCCCGGACCGTCGTCGTGGACGAGGTCAACCTGTCCTGGCGCTACGACGACGGCACGCCAACCTCCGACGGGGGCGACGGTTCCGGCCGGAACAACCGGTTCTTCACCGCGATCAACACGGTTTTCGTCGCCAGCGTGTGCGGGCATGTCTTGCAGCAGGGGGGTCGCTGCCTGCCCTACGCAACCCAGAACGGCCCGCTCGGGATGACGGTCGAAGCGGGTCAGGTTAATCCGGACCACCGGCCGGACTCCTCGCCCATGCCGGGATACTGGGGAATTGCGGCATGGACCGGAGCGGGGTTATGGCCGCACATGAAGGACACCTTCTACCGGACGTCCAGTCCCGATCCGTCGGTTGAGGTCTTTGCGGTCAGCAACGAGGCCGGTGGAGCCAATCTGGTGGTGATCAACAAGTCGGAGTGGAACGGCAAGCAGGTTTCGGTGGGATTGACCGGGGCCGCGGCGGGCAGCTTCCGGCTGTATCAGTCGAACCCCCGGGCCCAGTACGATGCCCCGGCACTGACCGGATCCGGCGGCTTCGCGGACTCGATCGACATCTGGGCGCCGGCCATGACGGTCTCGGTCGCGGTCCTCTCGCCGGGTGGAGCGGCCCCGTCGACCTACCGGATCGCGGCCGGCGACGGTTCGGTGCCCGGTTACGGGGCCCCCGGGGATCTGGTCGCCGGTGGCACCGCGGCGGCGAACCCCGGCACGACCGTTCCACCCGCCGGTGTCCCTGCCGAGTTGTTCTCGACGGAACGCTGGGGTCGACAGACCTACACCTTGCCGGTTCCACCCGGTCGGTCGGTGCGCCTGGGATTGCTGTTCGCGGAGCGATACCCGCCCGCTCAGCAAGACGGTGCTCGGAGATTCAATGTGACGATCAACGGTGTCCGCTGGATCACCGAACTGGACATCTGGGCTCGACAGGGCCGAACGACCAGCGGTTCCGTCCTCGTTTCGACCGTGGTCGCACCCGCCGACGGCGTTGTCCGAATCGAGCTCACCGACGGGTCGGCCGGCGCTCCGACGATCAACGGGATTCTCATCGATCCTGAATGAGTCGCCTCGGAGGTGGTCTGAGGTCAGCAAGTGGACGACAGGTCCATCAACCGGCCGGCCCCATCGGCAGGTACAGGCCGTCGCCATGCCGATCAACTCCTCCGCACCGGGCTGGTCCGGGATGATCCGCGAGTCCATCAGCGTGTCCCCGGGTCGCGGATCGGCCATCCGGTCGGTGATCCTGGCCGCGGCCGACAGCGGCGCGATCTCCGAGGCCGAACGGATCCTGCACCGCCACGTTCACGCGGCGGGGATCCCGGCTGGCGCGCAAACGACTCGGTGCGGCTGGGGTCGGTGAATCGGACCGGCGACGTCGTGTTCGAGGAGATTCGCCGGTTGGTCGAGGTAGACGGGTTTGCGTTCCACACGGACCACGAGCGGTTCCAAGATGACCGGCTGCGGCAGAACGAATTCGCCGTCGCCGGCTGGACCGTCCGGCGGTTCACCTGGTGGACCCCGACCAAGGAGCCCGAACGAGCCCTGCAGGGCATCCAGGCCACCATCGCCCGCCTCCGTGGCAGGTGAGATCCACACCAGCAGCCGAAGAAGGCTTCTCTTGTGGATGTCGGCGACCAAGCCGGCGGGCAGCACACGGGATCCGGCCCGGTCCCTCCACACATCCACACCAGCAGCCGAAGAAGGCTTCCTTTGTGGATGTCGCCGCTCCGGCGGCGCACCGGAGCGCCCAGCGGCACCCGGAGCGCGGGTTCACTCCGGATGGCGGCCATCGCACCCAGGACGAACGTGCCACACCGCCCACCAGGGCGACCACCGACCGGGGTCGGCCGATGGACCGTCAGGAATCCGCGGAGTACCTGATCGCGCCGTCGGCCAGGACGGCACCGGGCCAGACCCGTGCGCCCTCCCGCAGTTCGCAGCCGGCCCCGATCACCGCACCGTCGCCGATCACCACGTCGACGAGCACCACGTCCGATCCGATCCGGGCGCTGCGACCGATCACGCTGGAGGCGATCTGCGCGCCGGCGCCGATCTCGGCGTCGTCCATCACCACGCTGCGGCGAACCTGCGCGAGAGCGGCGATCCGGGCGCGGGCACCGATGGCCGAGCCACCGTTGACCACGGCCGTTGGGTCGACCTGCGCGCCGGGGAGTATCAGCCGGTCGATGTCGTGCGCCTGCACCTTCGGCAGTGCGGCCGTCGGTGCCACCCCGGACACCAGGTCCGCCGACCCCCGGACGAACGCCATCGGGGTGCCAAGGTCCAGCCAGTACGAGGTGTCCACATGGCCGACCACCCGGGCCCCGCCGGCCAGCAGCGACGGGAACGTGTCGCGCTCCACCGACACCGGCACGCCGGCCGGGATGGACGCGACCACCTCCCGGCTGAACACGTAGCACCCGGCGTTGATCTGGTCCGTTGGCGGGTTGTCGGTCTTCTCCAGGAAGCCGAGCACCCGGCCGTCGGTGTCGGTGGGCACGCACCCGAAGGCCCGCGGATCCGGCACCCGCACCAGGTGCAGGGTCACGTCGGCATCCTGCTCCCGATGGGTGCTCAGCACCGCGTTCAGGTCGACGCCGGACAGGACGTCACCGTTGAAGATCATTGCGGTGTCGTGTCGCAGGTGGTTGTACACGTTGCGGATGCCGCCACCGGTGCCCAGCGGCTCGTTCTCGACGACGTATTCGATGTCCAGGCCGAAGTCCGACCCGTCACCGAAGTAATCCTCGAAGGTCTCGGCGCGGTACGACGTACCCAGCACGACGTGCCTGATGCCGGCCGCCCGGATCCGGGACAGCAGGTGCTCCAAGTAGGGTACGCCGGCGGTCGGCAGCATCGGCTTGGCGGCCGACAGGGTCAGCGGGCGCAACCGGGTGCCTTTGCCGCCGACCAGGACCACGGCGTCGACCTCGGGGTGTGCTGTCGTCATGAGCCTGTTCCTCTCGTTGGGTGGATTGGCCGCGAACACGCAAAGGGCGTACCCGGCGATGAGCAGGTTGGATCGGACCGAACGGATCAGGAGGCCAGCGACAGGCCGGGCGCTGCGGCTTCCTCGGCGGCATTCGCCGCGGCGACGTTCACCAACCCGTCCCTGGCCCGGAAGAGGACACCGGCGCCATCCACCCACACCGGGCCCTGCCGGGCGGGGAGGAACACCGATCGGCCGGGACCGACGACCAGCCGGTCGCCCTGACTGTCGGTGATCGTGACGGATCCGTCGACCACCAGCAGGATCTGCGGCCCACCGTGCTCGATGATCCGACCGGACGGATCCACCTGGATCCGGGACAACTCGAACTCGGGCGACGGCGTTCGAAACGCCAACTCTCCCGGCGCGACCGGGATCGGCACGATCCGCCTCGGCTCGTCCGGCGTGAAGCTGACCACCGCGGAGAGTTCGGCGACGTCCACGTGCTTGGTCGTCAGGCCGCCCCGCAGCACGTTGTCCGAGCTGGCCATGATCTCGACCCCGAAGCCGGACAGGTAGGCGTGCAGGTTGCCGGCGGGCAGGTAGACCGCCTCGCCGGGGGCCAGGTCGATCCGGTTCATCAGCAGCGCGATCAGCACGCCCGGGTCGCCCGGGTAGTGGTCGGCCAGCCGGGCCGCCATCGCGAACTCCCCCGCGTGCTCGCCCGGCAGCCGGTTCGCGTGCGCGCGACACGCCGCCGCCAGGGCGTCGACGGTCGACGCCAGCGCGGACCGATTCGTGGCGAGCACAGTGGTGACGACGTGGCGGAGTCCTGGCTCGCCCGGTCGTCGGGCCAGCACGGCCCGGAGGTCGGCCAGTTCGTCCACGGCCAGCGTGTCGAGCAACCGGACCGTGGCGTCCGTCGGCCGGAACCCGCAGAGCGCCTCGAACGGGGTGAGCGCGTACATCATCTCGGGTTTGTGCGACCGGTCCTTGTAGTTGCGGTGCGGCGCGTCCAGCGGCACCCCGGCCGCCTCTTCCGCGGTGAAACCGGCTCTGGCCCGGGCCGACGTGGGGTGCGCCTGCAACGACAGCGGCGAGTCGGCCGCGAGCAGCTTGAGCAGGAACGGGAATGCACCGTCGAACTCGCGGGCCACCTGGGGCCCGAGAGTGCCTTCGGGATCGGTGCCGACGGCGTGGAGCAGAGGCTGATCGCCGGTCCGGTGGACGAGCACCGACGAGTCGGCCGGATGCGCGCCGACCCACAGCTCGGCCTGCGGTTCGCTCGACGGGACCGGTTCGCCGAACATCGAGGCGATGGCGGTGCGCGAACCCCAGGGGTATGGACGGATCCGGTTCTTCATCAGGAACACTTCGACTTCCTTTCACATGCGGTTTCGCCGATCCAACGCGCTTGCCCGCGGGCGTGTCGATGCTGGTGTCGGTGGTGATCGTCGGTGCTCGTCCGGTGTGGGCGGTGATCGGGCCGACACCCGGTACCGCGTTCGGTGATCAACCGAACACCAGGCTCAGCCTCGGATGACCGCCAGGATCTCCTCCCGGAGACCGGCCATCTCGTCCTCGGTCGGGGCCTCCACGTTCAACCGCAACAGCGGCTCGGTGTTGCTCGGACGAACGTTGAACCACGTGTCGTCGCTGACCGACACCGTCAACCCGTCCAGCGTGTCCACGTCGGCATCGCGGGCGGTCGCCCACGACCGGATCGCCCGCAGTGATTCGGGCAGATCCGAGACCGTTGAGTTGATCTCGCCGGAGGCGGCGTAGCGCCGGTACCGGGCGGCCAGCCGGGAAAGCGGGACATCGGCGTCCCCGAGCGCGGCCAGCACGTGCAACGCGGCGAGCATGCCGCTGTCCGCCCCGTAGAAGTCGGCGAAGTAGTAGTGCGCAGAGTGCTCACCACCGAAAAGCGCGCCAGTTCGTGCCATCTCCGCCTTGATGAACGAGTGCCCGACCCGGGTGCGGACCGGCCTGCCACCGGCCTCGGCCACGATCTGCGGGACCGCCCGCGAGGAGATCAAGTTGTAGAGCACCGTTGACCCCGGATGACGGCGCAACTCCCGGGTGGCCACCAATGCGGTGATCGCGCTGGGCGACACCGGCTCACCCCGCTCGTCCACCACAAAGCAACGGTCCGCATCCCCGTCGAACGCGAGACCGATGTCCGCACCCACCGTTCGGACCCTCGCCTGCAGGTCGACCAGGTTCGCCGGGTCCAGCGGATTTGCTTCGTGGTTGGGAAACGTCCCGTCGAGTTCGAAGAACATCGGCTCGACCGTGAACGGCAACCGGTCGAAGATCGTTGGCACGGTGTAACCGGCCATCCCATTGCCCGCGTCGATGACCACCCGCAACGGTCGCGAGTCGCGCAGGTCGACCAGGTCGAGCAGATAGTCCGCATACCGGGTGGCCATCGGCCGGCGAACCATCGACCCAACCATCCTGCCGATCGACGGTGCCGGCACGTCCTGCAGGCCATCGAGCACGGCCGCGGCGTCTTCGCGGATCGCGGCCAACCCGGTGTCCAGGCTGATCGGCTTGGCCCCGGCCAGGCACAGCTTGATCCCGTTGTAGGCCGCGGGGTTGTGCGACGCGGTGAACATCGCGCCGGGGCGGTCGAGGACACCGGAGGCGAAGTAGAGCATGTCGGTCGAGGCGAGGCCGATGAAATCGACCCGCGGACCGGCGGCCACAACGCCCGTCGCAAAGGCCCGGGCGAGTTCTGGCGAGGAATCGCGCATGTCGTGGCCGATCACGATCGCCTGGGCGAAGTGCGGTGCTTCGCGCACCAGGCGGCCGAACGCGAAGCCCAGTGCGTGCGTGGCCGCGGGCGTGAGCTCCAGACCGACCAGTCCGCGGATGTCGTAGGCCTTCACGATGGAGCGCAGCACTTCCCCGGTCACCTCCGCCGGCCACGGGCCGTTGGCCGATCGGACCGGTGAATGCACTGAGCTGATATCTGCAGAGGTACCCATTTGAATGCTCCCTGGAGTGAAGATCTGAATGACCGGTCCGCACGCTCGGGGAGCGACGATGCGGGCCGACCGCGCACCGACGATGGCAACAACCTGTCCCATCGGGTGGCGCTGTGACGTGCGGCGTGTTGAAAGAACCAACTCGCTGAACCCGATCCTACCGGACCTCGCTGCACAACACGCCGACCGGCACGTGAGTGCAGTCACCGCAAGTTCAAATCTTTCCCCAATCAGAAATGTGCCGACAACGTTATCTTAACGTTGCCGTTGAATAACCCGAATGTGCCCGCCAGACGGACGGCCTCATTCGACTTTCGACGGCATCGAACATCGAGCCCAGCGTCGAACCGGAGATCGACGGTTCACTCCTCGTGGCCGAGCCGCCACCTACAGTCATCGTCCGCCGACGATCGGCAATCCAGCTCGTCCGTTCGGGGGATCCATCATCGACTCACTGTGAAGTAGCTCTCGGAGCGCAATATTCGCATGTCGGACGGACGGGCCTGGGATAGCATCATGATCGAGTGTCGAGGGGGACTCTCGGTAACAGGTGGGAGATCTCATTCCGCCGTGCCGGCGGCAAGGATGCTCGGGTGCGTGTCGCCCAACGGAATCGCTTGCCAGGCATGGCCGGATGGCTCACGAAGCAGGTAGCGACGCGCTGATGCGCGCCACCTCGCCGATCAACAGTCCGGAACTCATTTCAGTCGACTGACTTTCAGTCGGACCGCAAGTTCATCGATGACAACTGTGGCCAGTCGTGGCGCCGGCGATGCCGTGCACGACACGATGTGGGTTTGAGGCGGCCGTCCGCGCAGCCGGCTGATTCTCCGTGCATTGTCATGCCCGGACATCATGCCATGCGCGGCTATTCGATACCCGAGGAAGTCCACATGAGCGATGAAGCAGTCACCACAGGCCACTCCTATTCGCGACAACCATTCATTTCCGGCGACGCGGACGACGAGAACGTCATCCGCCTACGACCTGACGTCACGATCGTCGTCCCGACCAGAAACGAGTCGGGCAACGTCGCCGAACTGGTTCGACGGCTCGACTCCGCATTGGGTTCAATTCATGCCGAAATCCTCTTCGTCGACGACAGCGACGACGACACACCGGAAGTCGTTCGACAGGTCGCGCACCGGACCGACCGCGATGTCCGGCTCCTGCACCGGGAACCGGGTCGGCGGGACGGCCGGCTGGGCGGCGCGGTCGTCGCCGGGTTCCAGGTCGCGCGGGCGCCATGGGCAATCGTCATTGACGGCGACATGCAGCATCCACCGGAGTCCGTCCCGGCAATGCTGGCCGCGGCCACGGACGACGTAGACCTGGTGTACGGGACACGCTACGACGGTGCCGGCGACGCGTCCGGACTGAACGGTCGCGCCCGGGAGTTGGTGTCGTCCGCCTCCACGATGCTGGCCAAGGTGTTGTTCCCGAGGCGGCTTCGGGGCGTCACCGACCCGATGAGCGGGTTCTTCGCGATTCGTCTGGCGGCACTCGACCTGGCGCGGCTGCGGCCGGTCGGGTACAAGGTGCTCCTGGAAATCCTGGCCGCCTCCCGGCTCCGGCGGGTCGTCGGGGTGCCCTTCACCTTTCAGTCCCGGCATGCCGGCGAGAGCAAGGCCTCGATGGCCGAGGGAATGCGATTCCTGACCCAACTCGCGGCGCTGCGGGCCGGCATGTCGGTCGGCCGGCTGATGCAGTTCCTGGCCTTCGCGGCGGTGGGCCTGAGTGGGATCGCCGTCAACACCATCGCCCTGTGGGCGATCCTGGGGTGGTCGGCCGTGCCCTACCTGGTCGCGTCAGCCGTCTCGGCGAACGTGGCGATCGTGTGGAACTTCGCCCTGCTCGAGATGTTCGTCTTCACAAGCGTCCGCCGCCGGACACCGCTGGCGGGCTTCGGGCGCTTCTGGTTGCTGAACGTCGCTTTGCTGCCCATCCAGCTGCTCTTGACGGCGCTGCTTGTCGAGGGCATGTCGATGGATCCGGTGTGGGCCAACGTCGTTGTTCTGTTCGTGGTGTTCGTCGCGAGGTACGTGCTGACCTCGACCTGGGTGTACAGCTGGTCCGAAGCGGCCGACGCACCGGCGACGATGGCGGGCCGACACCGCCGCGCAGCGGCCACACCGTCGACGAGTCAGGTCGTCTCGCCGCCGGATGAGATCGAGAAGTACCACTACATCGCCGGGCCCCAGCACCGCTGGTTCTTCTGGGCCCACGTGGTCGCCTTTGTCGGCATCGCCGTCAGCCTCTACGGCTTCTCCCGGATGTCCTACTGGACCCTGCTGCTGCTGCTCCCGCTGGCGCTGTACGTCTTCGAGATCATCCTGGGCGTGCGCTCGTCCACCTTCCGCCGGACCGTTTCGCTCCCCGACCACCAGATGCTGCTGGAGCTGCGGGCCAATTGGCACTGGCCGTCGGTCGACGTCTTCCTGCCGACCGCAGGCGAACCGTTGCATATCCTGGAGAACACCTACCGGTACGTCGGTGAGTTGGACTATCAGGGTGCCCTGACCGTTTACGTGCTCGACGACCTGGACCGGCCGGAAGTGCGGCAGGCGGCCGTGGCCCACGGCTTCGAGTACATCGCCAGGCCCGGGAGCGAGTTCAAGAAGGCGGGAAATCTGCAGTACGCCTTCCGGCGAAGCTCCGGCGATCACATCGTGATCTTCGATGCGGACTTCGTGCCGCGGCCAGAGTTCTGCACCGAACTCATTCCGTACATGGACGACCCGACCACCGGAATCGTGCAGTCGCCCCAGGTATTCGAGACGCCCAAGCAGATGAACTGGCTCAAGCGCGGTGCCGGCGCCACCCAGGAGATGTTCTACCGGTTCATCCAGCCGAGTCGGGACGCCGTTGGCGCCGCGATCTGCGTCGGCACGTCGGCGATCTACCGGCGGGAGGCACTGGCGGCGATCGGAGGCTTCCCGCAGATCTCGCACAGCGAGGATGTGTACACCGGCTTCGAGATGTCGAAGAAGGGCTACCACCTCAAGTACGTGCCGGTGAACCTGAGCCGCGGCATCTGCCCGGACAACATCGACAGCTTCATCAACCAGCAGTACCGCTGGTGCGAGGGGTCGATGGAGATGCTGAAGAGCTCCGACTTCCACACCGAGCCCACGATGACTCTGGACCAACGGATCTCGTTCTGGTCGGGCTTCACCTACTACGTGTCGACCGCGATGACGGCGTTCTTCGCACCGATTCCGGCCATCATCATGTTCTGGCTCTTCCCGCAATTCGTCCAGGCCAGCAATTACATTCCGCTGCTGGGCATCATCGCCCTGTGGTTCGTGGTCTACCCGATTCTGATGACCTCGCGCTGGCGGCCGGACGTGCTGCGGGTGCAGGCGATCTATTCCTTCACGCACGCGGTCGCGATCTTCGACGTGTTCTTCGGGCAGGTGTCGGAGTGGGTTCCCTCGGGAGCAGCCAAGAGTCCGGGAGCGTCGTCCCTGCCTCGTCGGGTGCGCAATCTGACCGTCGGCTACATTGTCGTCACGCAGGTGCTGATCTTCGCCGGACTGATCTTCCACCTGGTCCAGTTCGACCGGTACTCGTTGGCGGCGTGGTGGCCCGCGGTGGCGTTCGCGCTCATCAATGCCTACATCTTCGTTCCGGTCGCAGGCATCGCGATCAAGGCGTACCGGCCGCAACCGGCCATCGCCGAGACCGCTGACGACCGGAGCCTGACCCTGGCGGGTGCGGCATGACCACCACGCTGGACCGGCCGGAATCCGCCGGGACCGACGGGCCGACGGTGTCGGCAGCCCCGAAATGGCAGCTCGCCGTCGCCTCCTTCCTGCCACCCGAGCGCAGAGCATCCGCGCTGCCCTGGATCGCGCGAGTGCCGCTCGCGCTGATCCTGGTGATGCAGGCCGCCTTCACCCTCCGGCTGACCAACTCGGCCTTTCGTGACGAGGCCCTGTACATCTGGACCGGACATCGGGTCATCGAGCACCTGCTTCACGGAGCGGTGCTCTACGACAACCCGACGAGTTACTTCTCGGGATCGCCGTTCTTCTACCCGGTGATCGCGGCGGTCCTCGACTCGGTCGGTGGCGTGACCCTGGTTCGGCTGTTCAGCCTGGTCCTGATGCTGGCCGCGACGGTGAGTGTGTACTCGTTCGCCGCCCGGCTGTTCGGCCGACGAGTGGGCCTGGTCGCGGCAGCCTCATTCGCCCTCGCCGGCCCGACGATGCACCTGAGCAACTTCGCGACCTTCGACGCACTGGCGCTCAGCCTGATCGCGGTCTCGATCGCGATCGGTGCCCGAGCGATCGCCAAGGGCTCCTTGTGGTACATCGGGGTGGTCGGCGTGCTGCTGTCCGCCGCGGTACTGAGCAAGTACGCCGCGTTGATGTTCGTGCCATTCGCTCTGGCGGTGATGGCGTTCACGCCACCCCGGCGGACCGCGGCCATCCGGTTCGCGGGCCTGGCGGCGGTGATGACCGCGGGAGTGCTGACCCTGCTCGCGCTGACCATTTCGCAGGCGGAGTTGGCAGGCCTGCAGACGACCACCACGAACCGGTCGGCGATCGTCGAGACCTCGGCGTGGACGATCGCGACCCAGGCGTGGCGGTTCGTGGGCCCATGGTACGTGGTCGCCGTAGTCGGGCTGGTGGTCTGCGTCGTCACCCGCCGCCAGGTGCTGCTGCCGGTGCTGCTGCTGGCCGCGACCCTGGCACCGGCCATCTACCACATGTACATCCACGAGAGCGTGTCCCTGGACAAGCATCTGGACTTCGGTCTGGTGTTCGCCGCGCCACTGATCGGGTTGGCCGCGTCGGTCACCCGCCGGACTTGGCAGCGGCTCGCCGTCGGGGTGGGTGCCGCCTGGCTGGTGTTGTCGGGACTGGCGTCCAGCAAGTTCATCTACGGCGAGTGGGCCAACACCAAGCCGCTCGTGGACGTGATGGCCTACGCCTTCGACTCCGCCCCGTACATCCGCACTTTGGGCGACGTGTACGAGCCGGCGCGCTACCACTTCCAGGACACAACCGAGTACTGGCAGTGGGACACCACCGACAGCATCTTCTACCAGGACCCGGAACGCGGCGATCTGCAGGGTCTGGAGGCGGCGAAGGAAGGGCTGCACGACCGCTACTGGCAGTACGTCTACTTCGACGAGAACTCCACCGGTATCAGCAAGCAGATCGCGCCCCTGATGAGCGAGTACGGCTACCGGCTCACGGATAAGGTCACCCTGGCCAACAACGCCGGCGACGATGTCTACGACATCTGGCAGAACTTCGATCCACCACCGACGAACTGACCGACGAACTGACCTGTGGTGACCGACCTGATTCGGCCGGGTGCCTGGCGAACCACGCCGGTACCCGGCCGTTTCGCACGCCCCGAGCCTTATCCTGGCTCTTCGGGCTCACCGAGGGATGTCCCTGGCCCAGCGTCGGGGACACGAAGTGGTGCGTCAGGGAGGACAACGGTGACGGGATGTCCGACCCCCCCGACGATCCGCAACCAGGACGGCACCTGACCCGTCGGCAGGCGCTGATTATTGGGGCGGCGACGGTGCTCCCGGTGTCGATCGCGGCGACCGCGCTGCTGACCAGGCGGACCGGGACACCCGCCGTGCGGGTCACGGTCGATCTCGGGAAGGTGGTCGGCGCCGCGGACCCCACGTTCGCCGGGATTGCGTTGTCCACCTTCGGTCGGCCGCCCACCGATCCCGTCCAGGGACTGGCCGAAAGAACCGTGGACGCCCGTTACATGCGGATCCCCGTGCGCTGGACGGGAACCGCCATCGTGTCCTCGGCGACCGGTGCGCAGAACGCGCCGGTCGAACCCTCGATACAGACCTACTACTCCCGGCCCGGCGTGCGCATGCTGCTGGTCATCGCCGGCCGGGACGACGACTGGGCCGGCTACCAGCCGGACGACGCGGCGGCTATCGTGCGCCGGCTGCGCTTTCTGGGCATGTCCGAACTGAGTCGGTTCGACTTCTCCGGACCGAACGAGCCGGACCGGCTCGGCGTGTCGATGACACAGGTGGCGGACCGGTGCGCACAGATCGCCGACGAGCTGCGAGCCGCTGGCACGGACGGCCGGGTGTGGGGGCCCGTGTGGTCCAACGCCGCGGACGACTTCGGACCCTTCATCCGACGGGTCGGGCCGGCACGGCTGGCCGGCTTGGACTGGCACTTCTATCCCGGCGGCCGCGGGCAGGACGAGTTCTCGGTTCGTCAGGTGCTCGACCGGGTGGCCGGGTACGGCGCCACCGTCGATCGCGTGCTCGGACAACTGGCCGACGGCGGGGCGGCACCGGCCGTGAACGTCGATGAGCTGAACTGGTCCTGGCAGATGGGCAACGCCCCCGCCCTGTTCACTGCGGCCAACACCGTCATGGTGGCCCTCGCGTTCGGCACGATCCTGAGCCGTGGGGGGCGATGCCTGGTCTACGCCACCCAGAACGGCGAGCTGTCAGTGATGGCCGACAGCTACGGCAACCCGGACGGGCGACCGCAGTCCAGTCCCATGCCCGCCTACTGGGGGCTGGCCGCATTCACCGGGGCGAACCTGCCGGGTGAGCCCGCCCTGTTCCCCCACTACCGGGGCACCTTTTTCGCCACGGACTCGAACCATCCGGACATCAGAGTCTTCGCGGTCGACAACGAGGGAAACGGTCTCAACTTCCTGGTGATCAACATCAGTGAATTCGCGGACCACCCCGTCGACCTGTCCATCGCCGGCTCGTCGGGTCTGATGTACCGGATCTTCCAGACCCGCCGCAGCGACCCCTACAACCCGCCCGTCGCCCTCCGCCCGGACACCCCGCTGACCGGAACCCTCGAGGTCGACTGCCCGGCGTTGACGGTCACCGTCGTCGTGCTGGGCACGTGACCGCCCAACCGGACCGGTTGAGTGTTCCAATGACAGCACGGTTCGGCCGAATGAACGGCGGGACTTCAGATCTCGTCCGGCACCGGCGCGGACACGCCGGCGATGGCGCCCAGCACCTCGTCCAGCTCGTCGGTCTTGATCAACACCTCGCGCGCCTTGGAACCCTCGGAGGGACCGACGATCCCGCGCGTTTCCATCAGGTCCATCAGCCGGCCGGCCTTGGCGAACCCGACCCGCAGCTTGCGCTGCAGCATCGACGTCGAACCCAGCTGGGAGGTGACGACCAGATTGATCGCCTCCAGCAGCAGGTCCAGGTCGCTCCCGATGTCCGGGTCCACGTCCTTGGCCGGGTCGGCCTTGGCGACGGTGACATTGTCGGTGTAGTCGGGCTGCGCCTGCTCCTTCACGAAATCGACGATCGCGGTGATCTCCTCGTCGGAGACGTAGGCGCCCTGGATGCGCACCGGCTTGGACGCCCCCATCGGCAGGTACAGGCCGTCGCCCATGCCGATCAGCTTCTCGGCGCCCGGCTGGTCCAGGATGACCCGTGAGTCGGTCAACGACGAGGTCGCGAACGCCAGCCGGGACGGCACGTTGGTCTTGATCAGGCCGGTGACCACGTCCACCGACGGCCGCTGGGTGGCCAGCACGAGGTGGATGCCGGCGGCCCGGGCCTTCTGGGTGATCCGCACGATGGCGTCCTCGACGTCCCGCGGCGCGGTCATCATCAGGTCGGCCAACTCGTCGATGATGCCCAGGATGTACGGGTAGGGCCGGTAGACCCGCTCCGAGCCGGGCGGGGTGACGATCTGCCCGTTGCGGACTTTCTTGTTGAAGTCGTCGACGTGCCGGACGCCGTGCGCCAGCATGTCCTGGTAACGCTGCTCCATCTCCTCGACCAGCCAGGCCAGCGCCGCGGCCGCCTTCTTCGGCTGGGTGATGATCGGCGTGATCAGGTGCGGGATGCCTTCGTAGGGGCTGAGTTCCACCATCTTCGGGTCGACCAGGATCATCCGGACGTCCTCCGGGGTCGCCCGCTCCAGCAGCGAGACCAGCATGGAGTTGACGAAGCTGGACTTGCCGGACCCGGTCGCGCCGGCGACCAGCAGGTGCGGGGTCTTGGCCAGGTTGGCCGTGACGAAGCCGCCCTCGACGTCCTTGCCCAGGCCGATCACGAGCGGATGGCTGTCGGTCCGGGCGTTCGGTGCGGCCAGCACGTCGCCGAGGCGCACCATCTCCCGGTCGGTGTTGGGCACCTCGATGCCGACCGCGGACTTGCCCGGGATCGGCGCCAGCAGCCGCACGCTCTCGGTCGCCGCGGCGTAGGCGATGTTTCGGGTCAGGGCGGTGATCTTCTCGACCTTCACGCCTGGCCCGAGTTCCACCTCGTACCGGGTCACGGTCGGCCCCCGGGTGAAGCCAGTGACCGCGGCGTCGATGTTGAACTGCTCCAGGACGCCGCTGATCCGGTTGATCATCTCGTCGTTGGCCGACGATGTGGTCTTGGGCGGGGCGCCCAACTTGAGCAGGGTGGGCGGCGGCAACTGGTATCCGGCGGTGGCGTCGGGGGTGACGACGGGCAGCTGCCGGGTTGCCGCGTCGGCGAAAGCGGGTTCCGGCGCGGGCGGCGCCGGCTTGGCCTTGCGCCCACGCTGGCCGCGGTCTCGCGTCGGCTCCGGGGCGACCGGGATCGGCCGGGTCAGCGCGTCGTCCTGGGCCGCAGTGGCGGCGCCATCCGAGGGGTCGTCGAAGGAGGGAGCGTCGACGGAGTGGTCGGAGTCGACGGCCTGACGACGGCGGGACGAGCGGCGCAGCCGGGGCGCCGTGGGTTCGGCGGCCAGGTCGAGCGGGTGGCCGTCCTCGGCTCGGTCGTCCTCGGCTCGGTCGTCCTCGGCTCGGTCGTACCCGTCCTCGTCGTACCCGTCCTCGCCGGCGTCCGACGATCCGTCCAGCGAGCGCCAGCCGCCGCGCAGGAGCCCGGGCACGTCGGCGACCGAGATGCCCAGGATCAGCAGCAGCCCGAACAGTCCGAGCAGCACCAGCAGCAGGATCGCGGGCACCGCGGTGATGCCGACGGTCAGCGGCTGACCGACCAGGAAGCCGATGGTGCCGCCGGCCTCCATCCGCAGTCCGGTGGAGTCGGCCGATTCGGCCGGCAGGCCCGCGACGTGCAGCACGTGCAGGACCCCGGCCGCGCTGAGCACCACCGCCACGACGCCGGCAACCCGGCGGGGCCGGTGCTGCGGATCCGGTTCGGACCGCATCAGGACGATGGCGGCGCCCGCGATCGCCACCGGGAAGACGTAGGCGAGCAGGCCGAACCAGACCCGGACGGCGTCGTCGGCCAGGGCGCCGATCGGGCCGGCCGCGCCGAGCCAGGTGCCGACCGCGCAGATCAAGGCCACCGCCAGCAGCCCGAGCGCCAGCCCGTCCCGCTTGTGCGCCCGGTCGATCGATCGGGTCGCCGAGGCGCCGGCGCCGACCGCCCGGGCCAGCTGGCCACACCAGCGTGCGACCAGCAGCCACAGCCGGCGGATGCCGCGGCCCAGTCCCTTCAGGCCGGTGACCACCGGCGAGGTCTCCCGGATGGCAGAGTTCGACAAGGCCTTGGTGGTGGCGGTGGCGCTGCCGGCGGCGGGACGGCGGCCGCGGCGGGACCCGGATCCGTTCGCGGCGGAGGTGGAGCGGGAGCGGGAGCCGGCCGACTTGCCGGTGCCCTTGCGTCCCCCCGAGCCGGCGGCTGAGCCACGCGTGGATCCCGCGGATGACCGCGACGTGGACCGGGGCGTCGCGTTCGAGGACCGGGCGGCCGGGGACTTCGCAGGCATGCCCCCAACGTATCCGGCCTGTCACACGAACCCCACCTGCCACACCGGATCCGGGCAACAGGCCTCTGGCAAGCTCGGCCGACGACTGGCCTACCCCTGCGCCGAGAAGCGGATCGCGCCGGCGGGCAGGTCGACGCCGGGCCACACCCGGGCGCCCGCGCGCAGTTCGCAGCCCGCACCGATCACCACGCCGTCGCCGATCACCGCCTCGGCGAGCACGACACCGGCACCGATCCGGGCGCCCCGACCGATCACGCTGGCCGCGATCTGGGCGTCCGGACCGATCCGCGCCTCGTCCATCACCACGGCGCCCCTGATCCGGGCCCCGGCGGCCACCTGGGCGCCGGCGCCGATCGCCGAACCGCCGTTGATCACGGCGGTCGGGTGCACCTGGGCCCCGGCCAGGATCAGCCGGTCGATGTCGTGCGCCTGCGCCTTGGGCAGCGCGGCCGTCGGCGCCACCCCGGACACGAGGTCGGCGGAGCCCTGAACGAAGGTGGCCGGGGTGCCCAGGTCCAACCAGTACGAGGTGTCGACGTGTCCGACAACATTGGCGCCGGCGGCCAGCAGCGACGGGAAGGTGTCCCGCTCCACCGACACGGCGACGCCGGCCGGGATCCCGGCGATCACGTCCAGGCCGAACACGTAACAGCCGGCGTTGATCTGATCGGTCGGCGGATCGTCGGTCTTCTCCAGGAAGCCCAGCACCCGCCCGGTGGGATCGGTGGGGACGCAGCCGAACGCCCTCGGGTCCTCGACCCGCACCAGGTGCAGGGTCACGTCCGCGCCGGCCTCGCGATGGGTGCTCAGGACGGCCCGCAGGTCCACGCCGGACAGCACATCGCCGTTGAAGACCATCGCCGTGTCGTATCGGAGCCGGTCGTGGACGTTGCGGATCGCCCCACCGTGCCCAGCGGCTCGTCCTCGACGACGTACTCGATCTCGAGCCCGAGGTCGGTGCCGTCCCCGAAGTACTCCTCGAAGGTCTCCGCCCGGTAGGACGTGCCCAGCACGACGTGCCGCATGCCGGCCTCCCGGATCCGGGACAGCAGGTGCTCCAGGTAGGGCACCCCCGCGGTGGGCAGCGTCAGGAGGCCAGCGACAGGGTCCGGGTGACGGCGCCCATGGCGGGCGCGGTTGCGTTCCGGTGCGGCAGGCCGTCCTTGGCTCGGAACACGGTCCCGGTGCCCTCGAGCCAGACCGAACCCTGCCGGGCCGGCAGGAACACCGAGTGGCCGGGCTCGATCACGAGCCGCCCGCCCCGCGCGTCGGTCACGGTCACCCGGCCCTGCACCGCCAGCAGGATCTGCGGTCCGTCATGCTCCAGGATGTGACCGGTCGAAGACAGCTGGATCCGGGACAGCTCGAACTCGGTCGACGGGGTGCGGAACGCGTGCTCACCGGGCGCCACCGGGACCGCCGGCACCAGCATCGGCTCGTCCGGGGCGAAGGTGACCACCGCCGACAGCTCGGCGACGTCGACGTGCTTGGGCGTCAGGCCGCCCCGCAGCACGTTGTCGGAGCTGGCCATGATCTCCACGCCGAATCCGGACAGGTACGCGTGCATGTTTCCGGCGGGCAGGTAGACGGCCTCACCCGGCGCCAGGTCGATGCGGTTCATCAGCAGGGCGATCAGCACGCCCGGGTCGCCCGGGTAGTGATCGGCGACGCGGGTGGCCATCGCGAACTCCGGCGCGAACGGGCCCGGGTCGCCGACCCGTCCGCGGCAGGCCGCGGCAACGGCGTCGACCAGGGGCGCGATCGTCGCCCGGTCGGCGTCGAGCAGACCGGTCACCACCTGCCGCAGCCCGGGCTCGCCCGGCCGGTCGACCAGGGCGGATCGGATCTCGCCGAGTTCGGCGGCCGCCAACGCGTCCAGCAGTCGCACCGTGACGTCGGTCGGCCGGAAGCCGCACAGGGCCTCGAACGGGGTGATCGCGTACATCAATTCGGGCTTGTGCGAGCGATCCTTGTAGTTGCGGAAGGGCGCGTCCAGGGGCACACCGGCCGCCTGTTCGGCGGCGAACCCGACCCTGGCCTGCTCCATCGTCGGGTGGGCCTGCAGCGAGAGCGGCGAATCCGCGGCCAGCAGTTTGAGCAGGAACGGCAACGACCCGGCGAACTCGCGGGCGACCTCCGGGCCCAGCGTGCCGTCCGGGTCGTCGACGATCGCGTCCAGCAGCGCGCGCTCGCCCGAACTGCCGACCAGCACGGAGGAGTCGGCCGGATGGGCGCCGATCCACAGCTCGGCCTGCGGTTCGCTCGACGGGGCCGGCTCGCCCAGCAGGGAGGCGATCGCGGTCCGAGAGCCCCACGCGTAGGGGCGAACCCGGTTCTTCATCAGGAACACGGCGGTTTCCTTTCAGGCATTCTCTTGGGCTTGCGACGCCGCGGCGCCGTCGGTGAGTGACCGGTGGTTGTCACGGGAGACGCCCGGCCGGGTGTCCGGGTCGCATGCCAGTGACCAGGGCAACATCCGCGCACCGACCGGCCCCGGATCAGCCCCCGATCGCCGTCAGGATCTCCGGCGATCTCCGGAGCCCTGCTGTGGACCCTGATGCCCTATCAGGAGGACGGCCGTCCGGAGCCGCACGACGACGGCTACGCGTTCTACAGCCCGGCCGTCACGACGCCGAACGCCACCGTGCTCGACCTCGTCCGGGCCCACGCGGCGGCGCTGGATTCCGGCTGACCGACGCCGCCGTCAGCCGCGAAAGTGCGGTGCTTGCGGCGGGCTCTGCGTCGCCCCGGACAACTTGCGCCACACCCAACTGGACGGCATGTGCCGATCGTGGAGCACGTACTCGCAGACCGCGTCGTCGTACAGGGTGCCCTCCAGGGCATGCCGGTCGGTGGATCGGCCGGCGAGCAGCAGCTCGTCGTCCGGCTGGACCAGGAAGTCGGCGTCCGGGGTCAGATGGCTCTCGGTTCCCCGCAACACCAGCAGCAACACGATGTCCAGGAGCCGATCCCGATCGTCCGGGTCGCGCAGCATGTCGCCGACCCGGACCCCGCCGGCCAGCAGTCGCCGGCGCAGCGCGGGCGCCTCCCCCGGTACCAGTCGCTCCTTCCACAGCTCCTGCAGGCGGCGGCCGCACGAGCCGGTGATCCGCTCCATCACTTGGGCGGCCCAGGCGTTGCCCTGGGCCGGGATCTCCTGCACGAATCGCCACAGCAGCGGGGTGCTGAGCTGGGCATACATCTCATGGGCCACCACCTCGGTGGGCACCAGCAACGAATCCAACTGCATCGCCTGGAACAGCGGCGCGCTGGCTTGCAGGTTCTGCCGCGCCGCCAGGAACAGCTTCGGGTTGATCCGCCGGGCGCTGGCCACCAGGGACAGATTGGTGGTGTCGTTGTCGGTGCCGGCGACGAAGCCGACCGCGGTGGGCAGGTCGGTGCTCTTGAGCACGGCCGGCTCGGAGGCGTCGCCGACGATGACCGCCGAGTCATCCGGGTCGCCCAGCGGGTCGATGATCGTCACCGCCAGTCCCTCGTCCCGCAGGTCCTTGACGAGCTCCTTGCCGAACCGGCCATAGCCGGCGAGCACCCAGCGTCCCTTCGTGGGCGGCCGCGCCCGCCGCGGACGGGCGGCACCGGGTCCGCTCTCCAACCACGTGAGCAGTTGATAGGAGGCGGGCGCCCGCAGCGCCAGCCGCAGATGGTCGCCGAACCGGTCGAACGGGTTCACCAGGGACGGCGACCCGAACGCCTGCATCCGGTACTCGATGGCCGGCGACACCACCCGGGCGATCACCGGAAGCTCGGGTCGCAGCAGCGCCGCGGCCATCGTCACGTGCAGGTTCACCTCGTCGTCGCTGGTCAGGGCCAGAACGCCGGAGCAGTAGGGATTGTCCAGGCCGGCCACCGACAGGTGATGCGGGTTGCGCACGTCTCCGGCCAACGCGGGCACGTCGGCGTGCAGGGCGACCAGGTCCAGCGAATCGATCCGCTCCGGCTTGGCGTCGATGACGACGAACTGCTGACCCATCGCGTCGAACGCCTTGCCCAGCAGCTCCCCGGTCTGCCCGTAGCCGGCGAACAGCAGGAACGGCTCGCGCAGCCGGTGCACCTTGCGCCGGAATCGCTGCAGGGCCAGGGCGTTGCGGAAGCTGCGATCTTGGACCAGGGTCAGCATCGAGCCGATCGCGTACGCCCAGCCGATCACCAGCAGGTAGATCGAGATCGTCGCCCACATCCGCTGGTTGGCGTTGAACGGGTAGGGCAACTCGCCGTAGCCGATGGTCGAGGCGGTGTAGCTCATGAAGTACAGCGACTCGAAGATCGTCATGTGGTACGGCCGGCCCTCGGG
>DATDBV010000421.1:0-9740 GCA_036524715.1 Nakamurella sp.
GCGCCGGGCCGGGCGGGCGCTACTGCAGGAGCAGCCAGGCGGCGAAGAAGCCCAGCGAGTTGGTCGCCCAGTGCAGCAGCATCGTGGTCTTGATGCCCTTGCCGACCCGGGCCATCAGGCACATCAGCACCCCGGCGCCGATCATCGACAGCACCGCGGCGGTGGTGGTGATCCACGGGTTGGTGCCCAGCGTCTCGCCGACCGCGGCGTTGGCGTTGCCGATGCCCATCGACGGCAGGATGTGCCACAGCCCGAACAGGGTCGACGCGCCGAGCACCGGCAGCCACCGCCAACGGATCGCGGGGGCGCCGCCCATCAGGGCCGGCAGCACCCCGCGGAACGCGATCTCCTCCAGCACCACGGTGCCCAGCGGGATCTGCACGAACACCGCGAACAGCATCGCCGGCAGGCTCGCCCCACCGATGCGGGTGTCCAGGAATGCGTGCTGGGTCGCCGGGATGATCATGCCGAGGGCGCAGACCAGCGCGGTGCTGCCGACCAACAGCAGCCCGACGCCGACCGGGCGGTGCCAGTGCCGGATGCCGAGCCCGATCGCCACCGGCCCGGCGCCGCCCCGGTAGGCGACGACGAGCAGCAGCCCGGCCACCGACAGGTTCCATGGCACGTACGCCCACTGCGGGATGACCCGGTTGGCGACGTAGTTGCTGATGACGAGCAGGACGATGGCCGCGGCCAGCGCCCAGAGCCGTCGTCGACGGGCGCGGTGGTGGACCGTGGGTCGGACCGTGGCGACGGTGGCCATGCTCCTATCGTGGACCCGAACGGTCGGGCGCACCATGGAAACAGATCAGCAACAAGCCCGTGGCAGGTGAGCAACCGGTGGGGAGGCGCGGGATGGCGAGCCCGGTCAAGCGCGTGCAGCGCAACCCCTACGCCGACTTCCTACGGGCGTTCTCGCTGCTCATCGTCATCCTGTGGCACTGGTCGTTCACCATTCTGGTGTGGCGCGACGACGGCCCCTTCGCGACCAGTCCGCTCGGGTTCACGTCCGGGCTGTGGATCCTGACCTGGCTCTTGCAGGTCATGCCGCTGTTCTTCTACATCGGCGCCTACGTGCATCTCAAGTCGTGGGAGCGGGCTGCGGCCAAGGGTGAGCGGCTGTGGCGGTTCGCCCTGCGTCAGGCCAAATCGCTGGCCATCCCCTGCCTGGCGCTGATCGTCACCTGGATCATCCTGGGCATCATCGTCACCGGCGTCTGGGACATCCAGTGGGCGTGGCAGGCCATCATCATGGTGCTCTCGCCGTTATGGTTCGTCGCGGTCTACCTGCTGCTGGTCTGCCTGATGCCGATCACGGTTTGGCTGCACCGGCGGTACGACCTGCTGGTGCTGGTGGTGATGGCCGGACTCGCGGTGATCGTCGACATCCTGCGGTTCCGGGTGGACATCCCCGGCGTCGAGTGGGTCAACATGATCTTCGTCTGGGGGTTCAGCTTCCAGCTCGGCTACTTCTATGACCGGATCTCCGGTGTCACGAGCGCGCCCCGTTATGCCGACGGCCGGATCGATTGGGCCTACCAGGCGCCCCGCTACCGGCAGCAGGCCAAGGTGATGACGGCGGCCGGGCTGTTCGCGTTGATCGGGCTGGTGTTCTCCGGGCTGTATCCCGGGTCGATGGTCGGCGTGCCCGGCGAGGACTCGAATATGGCCCCACCGACCGTGTGCATCGTCGCGCTCAGCGTGTTCCAGGTCGGCGTCGCCGAGCTGCTGCGGCCCACGGTGCTGCGGGCCCTGGGCAAGGGTGGCGCCTTCGCCAAGGCCACCACCGTGTTCACCAGGTTCGCGCTCCCGCTCTTCCTGTTCCACACCACCGGCATGGCGCTGTCCCGTGGTGTGGAATGGACCATCTTCGGCACGCAGACCGAGGCCCTCGAGCCCAGCCTGATGTGGTGGCTGCTGCGCCCGGTCTCGATCATCGGCCCGCTGCTGGCCACCCTCCCCGTCATCTACCTGTTCGGTCGGCGATGGCAGACGCAGACCACCGCGCCGCCGCCGAGAATCTTCCCGATCCAGGACGACGAGGTCGGTGACGGCGGGGACGCCCCGCTGCCGGATCGCGCGGCCCAGGAGCGTCAGCCGAAGGTCAGGCCGCCTCGGTGAGCGGTTGGGCCGGGCGCGCCAGTTCGGCGAGTTCGGCGACCAGGGCCGAGGCGGACTCGTCGTTGCCCGGCGCCGCGGTGAACACGTCGTCGGCGACCTGACCGAACACGTTCGGCAGACCGAAGTTGGCCTGCGCCGCCGGCATCTGCAGGTAGCCGCCGAGCAACTCGAGCTGGCCACGGGCCCGTGCGCCGCCGCCCCCGGCGCCGTAGGTCAACACGCCGAGCGGCGTGCCGGTCCACTCGGCATGCAGGTAGTCGACGGCGTTGATCAGGGTGGCCGGCGGGAAGCCGTTGTACTCGGGCGAGACGAAGATCAGTGCGTCGGCCTCGTCGACCGCCGCCGACCAGGCCTTGGTGTGCGGGTGCAGGTACCGGCCGGTCCGCGGGTGCTGCGGCTCGTTGAACAGCGGCAGGTCGAACTCGGCCAGGTCCAGCACCTCGACCCGGTCGAACGCGCCCTCCTGCTGCGCGCGCCCGGCCAGCCAGTGACCGATCGGGGCACCCAGGCGGCCGGGGCGGGTGGACGCAATGACGATCTTCAGGGTGCTCATCGGGTGCTCCATGTTGTTCGCTGGGCTTTTATATGAAGGCTCAACTAAGGATGATGCGTCAACATTCCGCTGTCCAGGTGAGTGTCGTCACTCGCGGTGTCGCCACGGTGACCTCCCTATCGGGCAGGTGGCGGCGCCTCGCAAGCTCGGCCGACCGGACGGCGTTGGGTCATCCGGTTCCTCCGTCACCGAATCGACCCAACGCCGTCCGCTGTACTGAAATTGCGCTCGCAAGCTCGGCCGACTAGCGGGCCGACCACGACCAGCGGCTAGGCTGAGTCGCGGTCGGACGCGCCGGAGCAGTCCCGAACCGAGCGGCCGCCTTGTCGGTGCGCCGGGCGGGCCGTGACGGGTCAACGACAGCGCCGGCCGGACCCTGACCGCACCGAATCCGCTGGGAGCACCGCCGTGGCGCGCGTGGCCGTCGATGTCGTCATCAAGCCGGAGATCCTCGACCCGCAGGGCAAGGCGATCCTCGCCGCGCTCGGCCGGTCCGGGCACTCCGGCGTCACCTCCGTCCGGCAGGGCAAGCACTTCGATCTCGAGGTCGACGACTCCGTCACCGACTCCGAGCTCGAGGAGATCGCCGGCACGCTGCTGGCCAACCCGGTGATCGAGACCTGGACCGTCACCCGCTTGGTCAGCGCATGACCGGCCGGATCGGCGTCATCACCTTCCCCGGCACGCTCGATGACGTCGACGCAGCGCGCGCCGTCCGGTACAGCGGGGCCGAAGCGGTCGCGCTCTGGCACGCCGACGCCGACCTGCGCGGGGTGGACGCGGTCGTCGTCCCGGGCGGGTTCTCCTACGGCGACTACCTGCGCGCGGGCGCCATCGCCGCGCAGGCGCCCGTCATGCGATCGGTGATCGACGCCGCCCGCGGCGGGATGCCGGTGCTCGGCATCTGCAACGGCTTCCAGATCCTGTGCGAGGCCGGGTTGCTGCCCGGCGCGCTGATCCGCAATGCCAGCCTGCGGTTCATCTGTCGGGACCAGTGGCTGCGGGTGCAGAACACCGACACCGTGTGGACCTCCCGGTTCGAGCCCGGCGCGGAGATCCTGGTGCCGATGAAGAACGCCGAGGGCTGCTACGTCGCGCCCGACGGGGTACTCGACGAGCTGGAGGGGGAGGGCCGGGTGCTGTTCCGGTACGTCGGCGAGCCACCGGCCCAGGGCAACCCCAACGGGGCGCTGCGCGACATCGCCGGGATCTGCTCGGCCGACGGTCGGATCGCCGGGCTGATGCCGCACCCCGAGCACGCCATCGACCCACTCACCGGCCCGACCGACGACGGGCTCGGATTGTTCTACTCCGTCCTGGACTCGATCGGGGTGGCCGCATGACGGTCCGACCGACCCAGGCGGACCTGCTGGACATCACCGACCCGGTCGGCGCCATCGACCTGATCGACCAGGGCCCGGTACTGGACACGGTCTCCCGCGCCGCCGCCACGCCGGATCTGATACAGCCGTACCGGGAACTGGGGCTCAAGGACGACGAGTACGCCCGGATCCGGGAGATCCTCGGCCGCCGGCCCACCGACGCCGAGTTGGCGATGTACTCGGTGATGTGGTCCGAGCACTGTTCCTACAAGTCGTCCAAGGTGCACCTGGCCTACTTCGGGCAGACCACGACCCCGGAGATGAAGGCCAAAATGCTGGCCGGCATCGGCGAGAACGCCGGCGTCGTCGACATCGGTGACGGCTGGGCGGTCACCTTCAAGATCGAGTCGCACAACCACCCGTCGTTCGTCGAGCCCTACCAGGGCGCGGCGACGGGGGTCGGCGGCATCGTCCGGGACATCCTGGCCATGGGCGCTCGGCCGGTGGCGGTGATGGACCAGCTGCGGTTCGGTCCGGCTTCGGCTCCCGATTCCCAGCGGGTGGTACCCGGCGTCGTGGCCGGTGTCTCCGGCTACGGCAACTCCCTGGGTCTGCCCAACATCGGCGGCGAGGTGATCTTCGATGCCTCCTACGCGGGGAACCCGCTGGTCAACGCCGCCTGCATCGGCGTGCTTCGGGCGTCCGACCTGCACACTGCGCATGCCTCCGGCACCGGCAACAAGGTCATCCTGTACGGCTCCCGGACCGGCCTGGACGGCATCGGCGGGGTCTCGGTGCTGGCCTCGGAGACGTTCGCCGGTGACGGCGGGGAGGCCGGCAGCGGGCACGGGAAGGCGCGCAAGAAGCTGCCATCGGTGCAGGTCGGCGACCCGTTCGCGGAGAAGGTGCTGATCGAGTGCACTCTCGAAGTGTTCAATGCCGGGCTCGTCGTGGGCATTCAGGACCTCGGCGGTGCCGGACTGTCCTGCGCCACCTCCGAACTGGCCTCCGCCGGGGACGGCGGCATGCATGTCGTCCTGGACGACGTGCCGCTGCGGGCCGAGGGGATGACGCCGGCCGAAATCCTGTCCAGCGAGTCGCAGGAGCGGATGTGCGCGGTCGTCACCCCGGACAAGGTCGACGACTTCCTGGCCGTCTGCGCGAAGTGGGAGGTGCAGGCCGACGTGATCGGTGAGGTCACCGACTCCGGCCGGCTCACCATCGAGTTCCAGGGCGAGACCGTGCTGGACGTGCCGCCCCGCTCGGTCGCCCACGACGGCCCGGTGTACCGGCGGCCGGTGCAGCGCCCGGAATGGCAGGACGCGCTGCAGGCGGACACCACTTCCACGCTGGAACGGCCGGCGGTCGGGGAGCTGCGCGAGCTGATCCTGCGGATGATCGCCTCGCCCAACCTGTGCTCGCGGGCCTGGGTGACCAACCAGTACGACCGGTACGTGCGCGGCAACACGGTGCTGGCCCAGCCCGCCGACGCCGGCATCGTCCGGGTCGCCGAGACCGACGCCGGTCCCGAGCGGGGGCTCGCGATGGCCACCGACTGTAGCGGCCGCTACACGCTGCTCGACCCCTACGCAGGAGCGCAGCTGGCGCTGGCCGAGGCCTACCGGAACGTGGTGACCACCGGCGCGGTGCCGCTGGCCGTCACCGACTGCCTGAACTTCGGTTCGCCCGAGGACCCGGCGGTGATGTGGCAGTTCGAGCAGGCGGTGCGCGGTCTGGCCGACGGTTGCGCGCAGCTGGGTATCCCGGTGACCGGCGGCAACGTCTCGCTGTACAACCAGACGGCCGGCGTGAACATCCTGCCCACCCCGGTGGTCGGGGTGCTCGGCGTCATCGATGAGGTGCGTCGACGTCTCGATTTGGGCATCGGCCGGGACACCGGCGAGACCCTGCTGCTGCTCGGAGTGACCCGGGACGAGTTCAACGGCTCCGCGTGGGCCGACGTGGTGCACGGGCACCTGGGTGGACGGCCTCCGGCGGTCGATCTGGAGGCCGAGCGGGTGCTCGGCCAGATCCTGGTCGCCGGATCGCGCGACGGCATGATCTCTGCCGCGCACGACGTGTCCGAGGGCGGCCTCGTGCAGACGCTGGTGGAGATGTGCATCAGCGGCGAGTCCGGGGCGCGGATCGTGCTGCCGACCGATGATGTCGCGGCCGATGCCTTCCGACTGCTGTTCTCCGAGTCCTCCGCCCGGGTCGTGGTGGCCGTGCCCCGCACCGAGGAGCTGCGATTCAACGAGATGTGCACGGTGCGGCACCAGCCCTGGGTGAAGATCGGTGTGGTTGACCGCGGCGACACCGGCGTCCCCGATGACCAGTTGCTGCACATCCAGGACGTCGCGACGTTCGCGCTGGCCGAGCTGCGGGAGGTGTTCGAAGGAACGCTGCCCGGTCTGTTCGGCTGAATCGGAGGTTGTGGACGGGATGTCAGCGCTGTGCATCCGGCGGGCCGGCCCGGCTGGGGTCGTCGGGCGGCAGCCGGGGTGAACCTGGGGCGGCCGACGGGTGGTCGAGCCATCCCCGACCGGCGGACAGCGCGCGGGCCAGGCGCAGGAAATCGGCCAGGGCCGGGCTCGCCGGCTCGGCCCGCCAGGCCAGCGACCACGGGTAGTAGGGCTGGACCTCCTGCGGCCAATGCAGCGGAAGACCGTGCGCCGCATAGCGAACGGCGTAGCCGTGGAACTCCAGGAAGTGCGCCCGACCGGCTGACCTGGTGACGCGGGCCAGGCAGTGACTGAACGCCCCCGGCGTGCCGAGCCATCGCAGCGTCACGCCGAGATCGTGCTCCAGGGCGGTGAGGTAGTCGCCGTGCGCGTTGTAACTGCCCGATTCGGGCGGGTCGCCGAAGACCTCGAGCGGGCTCTCGTGGAGCGAGGCCGTCGCCCGTTGAACTCCGGTCGGCCGGCCGACCAGTACCAACGGCTCCAGGCGGAGCAAACAGTGTTCCCACCCACCGGGGTGATCCAGGAGCATCCGCGGGCTGATCCGCAGAATGGCGACGTCGAGCCGATGCTGCAGCAACGCATCGAGTTGCGAGGCACTGTCCATCGCGTGCTCGCTCAGGGCGACGTCCGGGAACCTGGCGGCGTAGGCGTCCGCGACCGCGCGGCTGGTGTCCAGTTCGAAGATGTGCGCCATCCGCACGGTGTTCGGCGGCGCCGGTCGCTGCATGTGCTGCGCGATGGCCAGGAGTTGGCGGGCCTCGATGAGGAACCGCTGCCCGCGGGCGGTGAGCGTCACGTGCCGGGTGTCCCGGACGAGCAGCTGTGTTCCGAGCTGCTCCTCCAGCTTCCGGATCTGCTTGGACAGGGCAGGTTGGCTCAGATACAGCTTGGCGGCGGCGCGCCCGAAGTGCAGTTCGTCGGCGACCGCGACGAAGTAGCGCACCGACCGTAGATCCAGGTCCATGGTGCCTTTCCCGTCGGCCCCCGACCACGGGCGGCGGATCCGTGCGCCCACCGTAGCCCGCGCGCCGATGCCCGGGAACCGCCAGCGGTTATCAATCCGGCCCGAACGGGTCTTGGACACGGTGGATCGAGTGGCGTTGGCTTCAGCTGGACGTCCGAGCTTGCTCAGTGGGACGCGACCGCGTCGAGGAGCCGGCCATCGACCGAACTGATCCTGACCTGCCGCCTGGGCAGCATGCGGTGACGGATTTCCCGGTGGTGTCGAGCGAACCGCCGCCAAGGCTGCCCCCAGATGCCTGGACGTTGACCGTGGCCGGTCTGGACGGTTCGGAATGCCGGTGGGATTGGCTGGCGTTTCACGCCCTGCCGGCCGAGACGTTCTGCGTGGACCTGCATTCCGTCGCGGGCTGGTTCAAGATCGCGACCTGCTGGCGCGGCGTCCCGCTCCGCGAGTTCCTGGCGGGATTGAGCACGGTGGCCGGGTACGCCCACATCTCCACCTGGGGCAGTTACACCACCAGCGTGCCGCTGGAGGATCTGGTGGAGATGCCCACCTGGATCGCCTTCGACTACGAAGGCGCCCCGATCCCGGCCGAGCATGGCGGCTCGGCCCGGCTGCTGATCCCGCACCTGTACCTCTGGAAGAGCGCGAAATGGGTTCGGCGGATTGCCCTGTCGAACCGCGACCGGCCCGGCACCACGGAACGAGGCGGACTGCATCTCTACGGCGATCCGTGGCGCGAACAGCGCTATCGCGATCACGCCGGCCTACCCACCGACCGACCGGTTCCCGCGACAGGACGACCGGGCATCACGACAGAAGGGGCACGATCGTGACCGCACCCACCACTCCGGCCGTGTTCATCCACGGCCTGTGGCTGCATGCCACCAGCTGGCAACCCTGGATGGACCTGTTCCGGGAATCCGGATACGACCCGATCGCGCCCGGATGGCCGGGCGAGGCCGCCACGGTCACCGAGAGCCGCAAGCCCCCAGCCTGGTCGCTGACCTGGGGATCGGCGAGATCACCGACCACTACGCCGAGATCGTCCGAGGACTGCCCGCTCCGCCGGTGATCATCGGCCATTCCTTCGGTGGCCTGATCACCGAGAAATTGCTCGGTCAGGGATATGGCGCCGCGGGTGTGGCGATCGATCCGGCCCAGATCAAGGGGGTGCTGCCGCTGCCGCTGGCGCAACTGCGCTCGGGCCTGCCCGCGCTGGGTAACCCGGCGAACCTGCACCGGACGGTGGAGCTGACGGAGCAGGAGTTCCGCTTCGGATTCGGCAACGCCCTGACCGAGGAGGAGTCGGCCCAGCTGTTCGAAACATGCGCGATCCCCTCGCCGGCCCGGCCCCTTTTCCAGGCCGCGGCCGCGAACTTCGTGCTGCATTCGCAGGCCGCGGTCGACACCGACAATCAGACCCGCGGCCCGCTGCTGTTGATCTCCGGCACCGCCGACCACACCGTGCCCGACGTCGTCACCCGCTCCACCTTCAAGCAGTACCGGGACTCGATGGCGATCACCCACATCAAGAAGTTCGAGGGTCGCGGCCATTCGCTCACCATCGACAACGGCTGGCAGGACGTCGCGAACGTCGTGCTGGACTGGCTGAAGAACTGCGGATCTGACGCCATGAAACTCGACCTCGACGGCCGGATCGCCATCGTCACCGGCGCCAGCAGGGGAATAGGTCTGGCCATCACCCGAACACTCGCCGCCGAGGGTGCGCATGTCATCGCGGGCGCCCGCCGACCCACCGACGCGCTGACGGCCCTGACCGACGCGGGCGGCGTGGAGTTCGTCGCGGTTGACCTGGCCGCCGCCGGGGCGCCCGAGAAACTCCTGGCTGTCGCCTTGGCGCACGGCGGCGTGGATGTGCTGGTCAACAACGTCGGCGCGGCGACTCCGCGGCTCAACGGGTTCCTCACGGTCACCGACGAACAGTGGCTGACCGCACTCACCCTGAATCTGATGGCGGCGGTTCGGACGACCCGTGCGGTGCTGCCGACCATGCTGGCGGCGGGGCACGGCAGCATCGTCAGCACCGGCTCGGTCAACGCGTTCCTGCCCGATCCGACCGTCATCGACTACAGCGCCGCCAAGGCCGCGTTGACCAACTTGAGCAAGGCCCTGTCGAAAGAGGTTGGGCCCAAAGGCATCCGCGTCAACACGGTGAGCCCGGGCCCGGTGGAAACCGACCTCTGGCTCGGCGTCGACGGCGTCGCCGCGACGATTGCCGAGGCGACCGGGGCCGACCCCGCCGCGATTGCCTCCCGCGCCGCCGCCGACAGCGTCACCGGACGCTTCACCCGCCC
>DATDBV010000422.1:0-3463 GCA_036524715.1 Nakamurella sp.
CGGCCTGGGTCTTCGCCGCCGACTTCGCTTTGGCCGCGGCGGTCAGCGTCGCGGCTCGTTTGGCGTTCGCGTCGGTCATGGCCGGGTCCTGCGCTTGGGTCCGGTGAGCGCGAGTGGCACCGGGCCCGTCGGAGGTGCGCCGCATCCGCCTCCTTGGACCGCCCGTTCGGGGTGGTCGGCCATCGTGCTCAGGAGCCGGGTGAGCGCCGCTTGCTCGGCGCGACGCTGGGCGAGCCAAACATTGTCCTCGGGCATGGCGCGACCGTGCTTCTCGTGAAAGCTGTTGGTAGTGCTGGTGATCAACGCTTCGGTCTCGGCCTGTTGCCGTCGCAGTGTCGGCTCGTGGGTCGCGTCGGTGACGAAGACCGAGCAGCTCAAACATGCGTTGCCCTTGTCGCAGACCTGGAGCGGGGGCAGGAGGCACCAGCCGTTGGGCAGGAATCGGTCGGCCCGGTCGAGCAGGTGCAGGCTGTCGTGGTCTTCGCGGGAGAACTGGACCCGGCTGCCGTCGGCCCGCAGCTTGGCGGTGGCCAGGAACGCCTGCTCGGCGTGTTCCTCGCGCTGTGCGACGTAGTGCATCGACATGGTCGGTGTGGCGTGCCCGGCGTAGCGCTGCAGTACGTGGATGGGCAGGCCGAGTTCGGCGAGCCGGGTGAGCTTGGTGTGTCGGAACCGGTGCGTGTTGCTCAGTTGCAGTTGCCGGCCTTGGCTGTCGGTGATCCGTACGACGTTGCTGAGTTCCCGGAGCATCCAGTTGTAGGTTCCGGACGGGTAGGGTTTGTCGCCGTTGCGGTTTCCGGTCCGCTGCACGAACAGATGCCGCGGTTCGAACTCCGGCAGGTGTTGACGGACCCAACGCTGCTGTTCCTCGACGATCGCGGAGACCTCGCGGTCGACCAGGATGGTGTCCGGTGCGGTGTCGATCTTGCTTTGGGCGTAGCGGAACCGGACGACGTCCTGATCCTGCCCGGACTGCACCGAGATGTCTGGAGCCGGCGACAGGCAGTCGAACTCGCAGGTCCGGATCTCGCTGGAGCGGCGGCCGGTCAGGATCTGCAGCAGGATCATCCGCATCGCCTGCGGATCGTCGAAGCCGAAGGCGAGCACCTGGGTGCCATCACCCCGGGTGATCATCATCTGTTGGTCTCGGGGCAGGCCCAGCAACGGCAGCGCACCCGGAATCTGGGCGAGCGCGTGGTCATCGACATAGTGCCGGTCGTTCAGGGTGGACGTCCGCGGGATGCGGGAGACCTGGCGGAACCAGCCGGCCACGTGCGTGTCGGTGACCCGGTCCCAGACGGCGCTTCCGGTGACGACACGGGCCTGGTCCCGGTTGACCACCATGAAGGTGAGCAAGTCGGCTACTGCCCGGATGTCGTCGTTGATCAGGCGTGGATCGGCCAGCTTCGCCGGTTTCCGGGTGTCGCACTTTCTGGTCAGCCGGTTGGTCGGCTCCATGACCCATCGGCGGAACCGGTCCGCCTGTCCGGTGGCCGCCGTGGGATCGCCGAGCACCTCGGTGGGGTCGGCGAAGGAACTGGTCAGCCAGATGTCGAACCGGCGCAGGCATTTCATTCGTTCCTGGCTCACGGTCGTCCAGCGCAGCGCCCCGGATTCCAGCTGGGTTCCCAGGTACCACTTGACGGCTTCTCGGAGCCAGCGCTGGGTGATCTGCCCGGGCGA
The DNA here is from genome assembly GCA_036524715.1 of Nakamurella sp. GTDB lineage: Bacteria > Actinomycetota > Actinomycetes > Mycobacteriales > Nakamurellaceae > Nakamurella. The sequence goes on from DATDBV010000422.1 coordinate 1,684, forward strand.
GCACCCGTAGTTGGCTTGCGGTTCCCGGGTCGACAGCGGGATCCGTGGGTCACACCGTGGATGCCACTCGTCGAGCGTCCACCACGGGCCTTCGTGGCAGCGGGCGATCAGCGCCTGCCGGGCGAACCGGAACAACACCCGCAGCCGGCTGCGGCCGTCCTGGGGTGGGAGCCGCCCCCACCGGTGCGCGTAGAACCACCCCTGCAACGCCGAGGCCGTCTCCCAGTCCAGGGCCCGCATCGAGGTGGGGAACGCGCGCCCTTCCCGGGCGGCCCGGCGCAAGATGTTGGCCAGCTGATTCATCGCCAGCACCGCGGACCGGGTCCCGTCGACGGACTGCCAGTGCGCCATCCACGCGAGTTCGGCCGGGAACGGGTCGGGCAGCCCAGTCAGATCGATACGCCTGTCACCGTTCTCGGTGATCCGATCCCAGTCCGCGATGCCGGGTCCGATCACCGGACCCCGCCACGGCTCGGGCAACTCCAGCCACAGCCGGTGAACAGGATCCAGATCCTCCGCGGCGCGAAGGCGCCCGCCCGAATCACCGCGCATCGGTCACCCGCCAGCTGGACGCGTACGACTTCCAGTTCGCCGCCGCCCGCAGCGCCTCGTCCTCGCGGACCCAGCCGTAGAGGTCCAGCGTGGTCTGGACATGGGCGTGCCCCAACCGACGGGACACCACCCACTCCGCCGTGCCGGCCAGCAGCAACGCGGTCGCGTGGCTGTGCCTGAACCAGTGCGGGGTCCACCCGGGCGGTCCGATCCCCTTCTTCCGCAGTGCGGCCGTCTTGTCGCGGACGGTGCCCTCGTGCAGCGCAGCCAGCAGCGGCGGCCGTTGCAGGTTGACCAGCAGCGGCGAGTCCGCCGTCACCGCGATGCCCACATCTGCTGCTGTGCAAGCCATATGGCTCAGGTAGTCGGCGAACAGCCGCTCGAGATCGGAGCCGACGTAGACCCGGCGGGGACGCATCATCTTCACTCGCGCCCCGTTGGCGTTGTCCGCACGGGGCACGATCTCGATGAACGGGGTGCCACCGCGACCCATCACGAAGTCGCTGATCCGCAAGCCCAACGCCTCACCGATCCGCATGCCGCTCTCCGCGAGAACGGCGAAAAGCAGCCGGTCACGCAGGTTTCCGACCCATTCACCGCTGCCGGGGTCATAGGTTGCGCAGCCGTTCAGGATCGCCTGGATCTGCTGGGGCATCAGGAACGGCGGGCGATCCCGACGACGGCGGCGCACCCGGACCAGCGACGTCGCGACGGGCGCCGAGCGGGAATCCAGATGCGCAAGCACCCCCGGGCCACTGCCCGCCGCGCTCCACGCATCAACCGGTCGGCCACCGGAACGCCGGACACCGCTTCGTGCCATGTGTAGAAGGAGACGACCGCGGCCAGCCGCGCCTGCATCGTCTCCGGCGATGGCCCGTCCACCGGCACCAGGGAACGCTCGACCCGGCGCCCGTTGCGCATCCAGGACACGAACGCCGACACCGTCGGCACGCCGACCTCATTCCACCGCTCGGCCTCGACCCGCTGTTCCAGGAACGTCCACCACTGGCTCAACGCGGTCGCGTACCCGCGGACCGTGTTCGGCGACCAAAGATGCCGGTGGGCCTCCAGCCACTCCTCGACCGGCCCAACCGTCCGGTATCCCTCATCGATCACCGTCCACGTGCGAGGTCCGCCGTCGGGCCGGGCCATCACGCTCTGCGCCATCGTTGCCGTTCCATCTCGTCGAAGAAGACCCGCTGATTGCGAGGAAACGACGATGGCAGGA